>NZ_JBLRWZ010000012.1:0-63890 GCF_047920995.1 Aliidiomarina sp. | reverse complement strand
CTCTTGTGCCGTGCCTTTTGCAATTAAACTACCTTGGCTCACGATATACGCAATTTCGCACGCAGAGAGCGTTTCGCGCACATTATGGTCGGTAATTAACACGCCAATGCCGCGATCGCTGAGTTGCTGAATGATTTTTTTGATATCAATAACGGAAATTGGGTCTACTCCAGCGAAGGGTTCATCAAGCAAAATAAATTTTGGCTCTGCAGCCAGTGCGCGGGCGATTTCTACGCGGCGGCGCTCACCACCAGAAAGGCTCATGCCAAGGTTATTAACGATATGGCCAATGTGAAACTCGTTTACCAGTTCATCTAATTTATCTTCCCGTTGCGCAGCGGAGAGCTCTTTGCGAGTTTGTAAAATGGCCATAATATTATCGCGCACGGTTAGCTTGCGAAATACTGATGCCTCTTGCGGAAGATAGCCGATACCTTTGCGGGCGCGGGCATGCATGGGCAATAAAGTAATATCGTCATCATCCAAATGGATACTACCTTTATCGTTTTTTACTAAGCCAACAATCATATAAAAAGTGGTGGTTTTACCGGCACCGTTAGGGCCTAACAATCCAACCACTTGGCCGGCATTTACTTCAATAGTAACGTCTTTAACAACGGCGCGGCCTTTGTATGATTTCGCTAAATGCTTAGCTATAAGAGTGCTCATGATTAACTTTGCTCACTTTCAATACGGATGTTGATAACTGGGTTATCGGTATGCTTAAGGATTTTGCTGCTCGGTACGCGGCCGGGGGCGGAAAATGGTTTCTACTTGGCCTTCTTCGCCACGAGTTGCGCTAACCTGTTTCTGTTCAACGTTGTATACAATGCTTTCTGCCCGCACCAGGTTGCCATCTTGAAACAACTCTGCAGCACCAAATAAACGCAGCACTCGTTCGGTAGCATCGTACTCAATGCGCTGCGCATGGGCATTTACAATAAAGCCCTCTTCAATTTCTTGCTCGTAGGTGGCAGGTTCACCATTCCGCCCCTCAAGAACAAATAGCTCGGCCTCATTAGAGTTTGCATCGGTGCCGGTAATTTCTAGTGTATGTGCCGTAATCAGCATACTACCTTGGCTAATACGCACATTGCCACTGGCCCGATAAATGCCATCGCCAGAATCAAATAGGCTATTGTCTGCTAATACCCGCATATCTTGGGCAAAATCGCGCTCCAACGTGCTTGATTGTGCGAACGCTGTAGTGGCAACAAGCAGCAAACTAAGGCTGGCGAGAACGAGGGCGGTAAATGGTTTCAACATGGTGAATCAGCTCCATTTGCTGTGCTTCTAAATCAACGCGCATACCATTACCCCGTACCGTAAACTGTTGGCCTTGAATAACCACGGCAGCATCGGTGTGCATAGTGCGGGTTGGTAAATCGATATTAATGAAATCGGTTGTGATTTCATTAATATATCCTGTATTCGAACGGTTTAGTATGATTACGTTGGCTTCTAGCTCAAGGCGCTCGCCTTCGTAATAGCGGCCATGATCTGCGGAAACTTCCCAAATGGTGCCGGTTTCGTTGGCATTTGCCCGTTCTTCCGGGAGAAAGTTAACGTACTGCGGATTGGTAAGCTCAGTAAGGTTTAAGGCACTAAAGTGTGCCATTCGTTCCGCACGAATTTGTTGCGCCAACCTACCATCGGATTCAAACACTTTCGTTTCCAAACCAATGGCAGTGAAATCTGGTATCAGTTGCTCAGAGGCATCGCCGGTATCGGCACGCTCTGGCTCATGAAATACATTCCATAAAAATATGCCGATGGCAGCAGCCACTATAGCAAGAATGATCAGGCTACGCCGATTCACGTACTGCTCTCCTGCACTTGATGTAACAACCCTTGGCTAAGGAGAATAATATCGGCTAGTTCACGCACCGCACCGAAACCGCCGCGCTGTTGAGTAACGTAATCAGCCTGTTGTTGCACTTGTGGATGGCCATCAAACACGCTTAACGCAAGGCCAGAGGCCTGTAATAGTGGTAAATCGGGTAAATCATCACCCACACTGGCGGTAGCATCGCTGGTAATACCCGTGGCCTGCCAAATGCTTTCTAGCGCTTGTTGTTTATTATGTTGGCCTTGGAAAATATGCTGCACGCCAAGTGCCCGCATTCTATTTTCAACAATAGCGGATTCTCGGCCAGTAATTACCGCAACTTGAATACCGGCAGTAATTAATGCTTTTACTCCCAAACCATCGCGAGTATGAAATGCTTTTAATTCTTCACCAGAATTGCCGAGATAAATACGGCCATCGGAAAAAACGCCATCTACATCACATACCAGCAGTTTGATGTTGGCGAATTTAGCCATTAATGCTTGGTGAATATCACCGTACCAGGTGCTTACGTATTCCTTTGCTGCATGGGAATGAGGTGAATTGCAATGCGTAGCCATTACATTACCCCCGCGCGCAGTAAATCATGCATGTTGAAGGCGCCTACCACGCGTTGCTCTTTATCTAGCACGATAAGGCCATTAATTTTACGGCTTTCCATGAGCTTTAACGCTTCCGCAGCTAAGGTTTCCGGCGCTGCAGTTATACCGCCCTTGGTCATTACCGTATCAATGGTGGTGTTATGAATGTCTACCCGCTGATCGAGAATGCGCCGTAAATCGCCATCGGTGAACAGGCCGAGCAAACGATCTTGGTCATCTACA
Source organism: Aliidiomarina sp. (assembly GCF_047920995.1). NCBI lineage: Bacteria > Pseudomonadati > Pseudomonadota > Gammaproteobacteria > Alteromonadales > Idiomarinaceae > Aliidiomarina > Aliidiomarina sp. The sequence goes on along the minus strand of NZ_JBLRWZ010000012.1, from coordinate 61,217 downwards.
ACAGTGGTCATGCCTAGGCCTTTCTGAGAAATTTCTAGCAATGCTTCGGTAATAATGGCGCTGGCGGGTACTTTTGGTGTTCGTTCATGGCTATGCATAATATCGCTTACCCTTAGTAATAAACGCTTACCAAGGCTGCCACCAGGGTGTGAAAGGGCAAAATCATCGGCGGTAAAGCCACGCGCGTGTAATAGCGCCACTGCTAACGCATCGCCCATTACTAAGGTAGCCGTAGTGCTCGCAGTAGGGGCTAAGCCTAGTGGGCAGGCTTCTTCTGCCACCGCCACGTTTAAATGCACATCGGCAAGGTTGGCCAAGGTAGAGCCTGGTTTACCAGTAAGAGCCACGAGTGGCACACCTAAGCGCTTAATTACCGGTAAAATATTCAGAACTTCGTTGGTTTCGCCGGAGTTTGAGATGGCGATTACCGTATCTTGTGGGGTAATCATCCCCAGATCACCATGGCTAGCTTCACCCGGATGCACGAAAAATGCGGGAGAACCGGTACTCGCTAATGTGGCTGCTATTTTGCCACCAATATGGCCTGATTTTCCCATGCCAGTAACCACGATACGGCCTTTGCAGCGCAACAATAGCGCGCATGCCGCCGCGAAATCTTGGTTAATTGCTTGTGCTAGGGCGGCAATCGCAGCCTGCTCGATTTCGAGTACGCGCTTACCTTGCCAGATAAAGCCTTCTTGCGATGCAGGCGAAACATGTTCAGACATTGGTCTATCCTGTGTTTTTTTCAGTATACCTAAAAGCATATTAATGGCTGCAGTATATCACTGCTACCAACGAATTCAGCTATTGTGTGCGTGATTCTGCACCAGCGCAATGGCTTGCAAGGAAACCAGCGCATATTAATGCACCGTACAGACGGTTTTATTTGGAGAGCAAGTAATGACAAGTTCAAATCGTGGGGGCCGCCCAAGTAAACGTGAATTTATTCTTGAAAAGGCTGAATTGCTAGTACAAGAACGCGGCGCTTCGCACCTTACTTTTGATGCACTCACAGAGAAAACAGGGATTAGTAAAGGCGGGTTGTTGTATCATTTTGCCAGTAAAGAAACTTTAATTATGGCAATGCTTGAGCGTTACATTGAGGCTCGCGAGCAGCGTACTGGAGCAATTTTAGCGAAAGGCGAAATTACGGGGCCCGATGCAGCTTTAAAAGCTATGATTATTGCTGAACTTTCCGAACCCCATGAAATGTTAGCCGTGGACAGTGCAATTTTAGCTGCGGTTGCCAGTAATCCGAGCTTACTCGATCCAATAAAACATAAATATACGGAACTTTCTGCGCGTTTGGATAACAGTAAGGTAGGTGGTGCACGAGCACGGGTAGCGTGGAAAGCCACCATCGGCCATCGGTTAATGCGCCAATTGGGTTTAATTGAGTGTGAAACAGAGGCCCAGTGCGCAGAGTTTGGTAAAGAAATCGTAGCCTTGCTCGATGAAGATACTTACAACGCCAACAAGTAATCGAAATGCCCGAAGCAAATTAATCCGGTGAATAGCACTTTGGCGGTATCTTAGTTCAGTGCTATGATGCGGGCTCACAGGATTTCTGTAATCAGTTACACTACGCACCAATTTAATATTCTGGAAAGTGGCAGCGCTCAAGTGGTAGCGCTCAAGTGGCAGCGCTCAAATGGTAAGGCGAAGGCAGTGTGTTTGCCGTAAGCGCCAATCGGCCTACGAGTAAGAGGCAAATTGTGGATAATTTAGTAACAGTAGAAGATGTTTATTTTAAACGTGGTGATACGTCTATTTATGAAGGCGTTAGTTTGCAGGTGCCGCGTGGCAAAGTAACCGCAATTATGGGGCCTAGTGGCTGCGGTAAAACTACATTATTGCGCCTGATAGGCGGGCAATTAAAGCCGCAAAGTGGTTCTATTCAATTTGCGGATTACGAAATCAACAAGCTCGGTAGAAACCAGCTGTTTAATGTGCGCAAGCGCATGAGCATGCTGTTTCAAAGTGGCGCGCTATTCAGCGACATGACCGTGTTTGAGAATATTGCTTTCCCGTTACGCGAACACACCGATTTACCTGCGAACATTATTGCTACGGTAGTGAAAATGAAGCTGCAAGCGGTGGGTTTACGAGGCGCTGGTAATTTATTCCCTAGTGAGCTTTCCGGTGGTATGGCACGCAGAGCAGCACTTGCGCGCTCCATCGCGTTAGACCCTGAATTAATTATGTACGATGAACCTTTTGCTGGCCAAGATCCAATTTCCATGGGTGTACTCGTGAATTTAATTCGTTCATTAAACAGTACGCTGGGGCTTACCTCTATCGTGGTTTCGCACGATATTCATGAAGTAATGAGTATCGCCGATCATGTGTGCATTATGGCCAACAAAACCATCGTTGCCCAAGGCAGCCCAGAGCAATTGAAACAGGAAGGGAATCCACTGGTGCATCAGTTTATGTATGGCGAACCGGATGGCCCAGTTCCGTTCCATTACGCAGCGAACGGTTACAACGCTGATTTATTGGGGGGCGGTAAACCATGAAGTTTTTTATAGATATTGGCCGTAATACCCTGAATACCGTGCGTGGTGTAGGCGGCGCATCAATTATGCTATTCCAAGCGCTGGTAGGAAAACCACAGCCGCGGAAAATGTTTCCATTACTACTGCGGCAGCTGTATGTAGTGGGTGTGCAATCGATGCTTATTATTCTTATCTCCGGCCTGTTCATTGGCATGGTGTTGGGGCTGCAGGGCTACACTATTTTGGTGGATTTTGGCGCGGAACAAGCGCTTGGCCCGATGGTGGCATTATCGTTGCTGCGAGAATTAGGGCCGGTAGTTACCGCGCTGTTATTTGCCGGTAGAGCCGGTTCGGCGCTTACTGCCGAAATTGGCTTGATGCGCACAACAGAGCAGCTCTCTAGCTTAGAAATGATGGCAGTAGACCCTTTGCGCCGGGTAGTAGCACCGCGTTTTTGGGCTGGCTTAATTAGTATGCCACTCCTTGCATTTATGTTCAGCGCCATTGGTATTTACGGTGGCTTTATCGTGGGTGTGCAATGGCTTGGCGTTGATGATGGCGCATTTTGGTCAGTTATGCAGGCCAGTGTTGAATGGCGCCACGATGTAATGAATGGTTTTATTAAAAGTGTTGTATTCGCCATCGTAGTTACATGGATTGCGTTATATAAAGGCTACACCGCGGAACCAACCTCTCCGGGCATCAGTGCAGCAACCACACAAACGGTTGTGTATGGCTCGTTGGCGGTATTGGGATTGGATTTTGTTTTAACAGCATTGATGTTTGGGTGATTTATGGAAGCGCGTAAAATTGAATTAATGGTAGGTATTTTCATTTCGGTGGCTATTGCGGCTCTGGTATTTTTAGCGATGCAAGTAGCCAATCAATCGAGCTCAACACGAGGTGAAACTTACACCTTGTATGCGAAATTCGATAATATTGGCGGCTTGAAAGTGCGCTCACCAGTGAAGGTTGGCGGTGTTGTGGTTGGCCGCGTTACCGATATTAGCCTGGATCGAGAATTTTTTGAACCAGTTGTAGAACTTCGGATTAGTAAAGAATTTTCCGGCTTTCCAGAAACAAGCACGGCATCTATTCTTACTTCTGGCCTACTCGGTGAGCAGTATGTTGGCTTAGAGCCTGGCTTTATGGATGATGATATTTTTGTGCTAGAGAATGGTGACACGATTTACCATACCAATTCGGCCATGGTGTTAGAGAACCTGATTGGCCAATTCTTGTTCAGCCAAGGTAATGATTAAGCAAATGGCAAAACTCGAGCTAAAAGAAAACAACGGTACTGTAATGGTGAGCGGGCCTTTAAATCGCGATCACGTGGGCGCCGCATGGCGTTCACGTAGTGGTTGGCTTGGCACTTCGGGCGATGTGAACATCGATTTAGCAGGTGTTGAGCAAGTAGATTCTGCAGGTTTAGCCTTCCTTATTCAGGTAAAAGCCGAGTTAGGTGAGCAAAATCGGGAACTAACTTTGCAGAATATTCACACTCAGCTGCGCCAGTTTGCCGAGGTGAGTGGCGTTACCGAGCTGCTTTCGTTAAGCTATGCAGAATCGAAATCAGCCCCTTAATTACTAACCTAATTATAAGTTATGGACGCCCCGATGGACCCTAAAGAAATAGAAGCGCTATTACAATCTGAGCTTGGCCTCGATGAAGTGCATGTAACTGGCGAAGGTAGCCACTTTCAAGTGCTTGCTGTAAGCGAAGCGTTTGCCAATTTATCGCGCGTGAAACAGCAGCAAATGATTTATCGCCCATTAAACGACAAAATCAGCGATGGCACGATTCATGCTCTAACAATTAAAGCGTTTACTCCAGAAAAATGGCAGCGTGAAAAGCTGCTTAACATGCCGGGCTGAGTTTAGATTTATGGAAAAGTTAGTTGTTCAAGGCGGTACCCGCTTACAAGGCGAAGTGCGCATTTCTGGTGCGAAAAACGCGGCGCTGCCAATTCTTCTGGCATCAATTTTAGCACGCAGCCCGGTACGTATTCATAACGTTCCGCGCTTGCAAGATGTAGAAACTTCGTTGGAACTTCTTGGTGAGCTCGGCATTCCGCATGAACGCGAAGACGCATGTAGTTATTTAATTTCCCCGCCGGAAAAACACGGTTACATTGCTCCCTATGAGCTGGTGAAAACCATGCGCGCATCTATTTTGGTGCTCGGCCCTTTGCTGGCAAAGTGTGGCCATGCGGAAGTGTCGTTACCCGGTGGTTGTGCCATTGGTGCGCGGCCGGTAAATCTGCATATTGAAGGTATGCGGCAGATGGGCGCCAAGGTAGTAGTAGAAAATGGCTATATCAAAGCGCATGTTCCTGCCGAGCTGGGTGGCCGCTTGCAAGGCGCGCACATTATTATGGATATGGTGAGTGTTACCGGCACTGAAAACCTGATGATGGCTGCTGTGTTAGCGCAGGGCGAAACCATTATTGAGAACGCGGCGCGTGAGCCAGAAATTATTGATTTAGCTAACTTCCTTAACGCGCTGGGCGCTGATGTGCGCGATGCCGGTAGCGATACGATACACATTCATGGTGTAGAACGCTTGCATGGTGGTGAGTACGCAGTGCTGCCAGATCGTATTGAAACCGGTACATTCTTGGTGGCTGCGTTAGCCACGCAAGGGCACATTCGCTGTACCCACACGAACCCGAACTTTTTAGATGCGGTATTGAAAAAGCTTACCGAAGCTGGCGCCGAAATTCGCAAAGGCGATGATTGGATCGAGCTAATTAGCCACGGCCGGCCACGTGCTGTGAGTTTAGTTACTGCGCCGCACCCCGCGTTTCCTACCGATATGCAAGCACAGTTCATTGCGCTTAATGCCGTAGCGGAAGGCACAGGTGTAGTGCGAGAAACCATTTTCGAAAATCGTTTTATGCATGTACCGGAATTGCGCCGGATGGGTGCAAACATCGAACTTGAAGGCAATACTGCTATTTGTACTGGCGTAGATACCTTAATGGGTGCACAAGTAATGTGTACCGATTTACGGGCATCAGCATCATTGGTGATTGCTGGCATGGTTGCTGAAGGTACTACGGAAGTTGAGCGGGTATATCACATTGATCGCGGCTACGAAGCGATTGAAGAGAAACTGCGTGCACTAGGTGCCAATATTAAGCGTGAGCAAATGTGCCCAACGCGAATAAAACGCACGCAAGATTAGCAGCTAGGGTAAGCATTAGGCCTCAGGCTTTGGCAGTGTAAGCGGCAGCAATGCCGCTACTGCAATTTTTCGAGAATTACCTGTACTTCCATTTCCCGATTACCACGATAAAAACGAATATCCAGCGCACTGCCGGGTTTCGCTTCTGCCACTAAATCAAGGCCTTGGTTTACAGATGTAACGGCTTGGCCACCAATTTCAAAGATAAAATCACCTGGCCGTAAGCCCGCCCGCCATGCTGGCCCTTGGTCGTCTACTTCATCTACTCGTAAACCGCGAGTAGAGAAATCATCGCTATAATATTGCCCAGCTACGATACCGAGATAGCCGCGTGTTACCGTGCCTTCACTAATCAGCTGGCGCATAATGCGCTGCGCAAGGGGGTAGGAAAGGGCGAAGTAAATGCCTTGCGAACCGCGGCTGCTGTATTCTGCTTGGTACGAAGCACTGGCAATACCTACCAGTTCGCCACGGCTGTTCACTACAGCACCACCCGAGTTTCCTTCGTTAATGGCGGCATCCATTTGAATAAACTCTGCATACGCGCTGCCTAAGCTAATGCGGCCGGTTGCGGAGATAATGCCTTGGGTAACGGTTTGCCCAAGGTTGTAGGGGTTACCAATCGCCAGCACGATATCGCCAGCGCGTGGATTGTAGCTTTCGTTTACGGCAATGGTAGGTAGGTTCGCTGCATCAATTCGCAATACGGCCAAATCGGTAAGCGTATCGCTGCCCACCAATTGCGCACCGAATATACGCCCATCTTGCAACGCCACTTCAATTTGATCTACATCTTGCACCACATGCAATGCGGTAAGAATATAGCCGCGGCTCTCCATGATAATGCCAGAGCCCAAACGCATTGCCGTAGCAGGGCGGTTACGCACCCGCGTATCGCGAATGGATTGGGTGGTATAAATATTTACTACGGCCGGCGCAGCACGCTCGAAGGCGCTAGAAAAGCTCATTACATCGGAGCTTGCTGGCGGCTCAGGGAATTCGCTTGCAGGATTCGGCCGGTTTATGAACCACAACACAATAGCGGCAACAATCAAGCCCAGCAACGCTGGTTTAACGATATATTGCAGCAATAGCTGGCTAAAACTAATTAATTTGCGGCTTCCCGCCTGCCCAGTGTTTGGCTTCATTTTGGTTATTGATCGCTAGTTCTATGGAGTAGAATTTAACGATTAATATAACAGGAATACACCGGCTCGGATAGAGCCGGCGAATTCCCAATAACAGCCTAAATGTTGTTATAAAAGCTTAGTTTGGCAGCACTAAATACAATTGCGAGTTACCGCGGCGTACGTTTAATGCCACTACACCACTGGTTTCACCTATAGCCTGTTGTAGCTCACGGGCGTTGTTTACTAGCTGTCGGTTTACGGCAATCACCACATCATTTTCACGTAAGCCAATGCGATCTGCTGGTGAGCCAGTTTCTACGGCAATAACACGTATGCCTTGCCGATCATCGGTACGTAACTCGGCTCCACGCAGGGCTGGATGAAGCGTATCTGCGGCAATTTGTTGAGTTTGTTGCTTATCTAACTCAACAGCTACCGTTAACTCGCTGCCATCGCGCAGCAAAGTAAGTTCTACCGTGCGGCCAGCGCCAATGGTGCCTACTTTTGCAGCCAGTTCAGCAAAGGAGAACACCGTGGTGCCATCCAGCGCAATAATCACATCGCCAGCTTGAATGCCTGCTTTCGCTGCGGCACTGTCTTCTACCACTTCGCTTACCCATGCGCCTTGAGTGCGGTTAATATCTAGAGCATCGGCTAGCTCCTGGGTAAGGTTACCGCCGCGAACGCCAAGCACCCCACGGCGCACTTCACCAAACTCTACGATTTGCTCAACCAGGTTTTTCATCATGTTGGCAGGAATGGCAAAGCCAATGCCGATGTTGCCTCCTGCGGCACCTAAAATGGCAGTATTAATGCCAATCAAGTTACCCTGCAAATCTACCAGGGCACCACCTGAGTTGCCGCTATTAATGGCCGCATCGGTTTGAATGAAGTTCTCTAAGCGATCGATACCCAGGCCGCTGCGGCCAAGCGCCGAGATAATACCCGAGGTTACGGTTTGGCCGAGGCCAAATGGGTTACCAATGGCAACCGCAAAATCACCAACGCGAAGTTGGTCTGAGTTACCAATCTCGATTTGCACTAAATTACGCGGGTTTTCGAGTTGCAATAGGGCGATATCCGATTCTTCATCACGGCCCAGCACAGTGGCACTAAACTGGCGGCCATCTTTTAAGGTAACGGTTATTTCGTTGGCATCGTTAATCACGTGATTGTTGGTTACTACATAGCCTTGTTCGGCATCAATAATTACGCCAGAACCTAAGCCCTGAAATGGTTGTTCGCGCACTTCTTCGCGCGGCGCGTTGGGGCCAAAGAAAAAGCGAAAGGCTTCCGGTAGGCGTTGGCGGGTTACCCGTTTGCCTTGTACAGAAATATTCACTACCGCAGGAGTTACTTCTTCTAGCATCGGCGCAAGAGTTGGTACGCCGCGCTCGTTGGTAGCGGTAGCAGGAAAGTTAGCAAATGCTTGGCCACTTACGGCAGGTGAAAGCAAAAGTGCGCTGGCAATGGCCAGCGAAGCACACAACGTCGCTAATTTTCTCATTAATGATTCTCCGATTGATTACCAAAGTTAACGATAAAAAAGCACTGCGCGGTATTTAATGCGCGCAACTGCAGTATTAGTTACTGATGTTATTCACTACAAAGACCATAATTTTTGCAAATAAGTTCTGCGGAAATATTTTTCAAGCGAAAAATGCGCAAAAAAAAGGAGCCATGCGGCTCCTTTCTATGAATATTTTTTGGCGATTAATCTTCTTTCATAGCCTTAGGTATTGGCGTAAATAAACCGCTGCCTGGCTCTGAGTAATCACGCGGGGGCAGTTCTGCGGTATCACTTTCACTGCGGCGATCTTTATTCAGAATGTTCGCTTGCCGAATCGAGCGAATCGTATCTTCGGAAAAGAATGGTAATGTTTGCTGCCAATCTTTCTCTTGCTCTAATAGTTGTTGGCTATCTTGCAGAAACAGATTCAAGCGATGCTGGATATCTGTTACCTCAGAGGCTAACTGACGTGCAGTAGAAAGTTGCTCTACTACATCTTTACGGTAGGCTGAAAACTGCTCTTGCGAGCTCTCAATTTGTGCTTTTAGCTCTGCGGCATCACTGTACTTCGCCAGATAATGGCGTGCCGCGAAAAAGCCAATAACAGTACCGGCAATTAATAATAAAACTCCAACCAGCCAATCCATAATAAGTTCCTCTTAATGGTAATAGAGCACAGCTTAGTTTATTTCTAGCAGCTTAGCTTGTGCTTTGCTGCATATTCAAGTGTGATCCTGATGCTGAGTTAATGGTATCATGTAATTATTCAAACAGTCGTCAGATGTCAGGCAAATTTGTGTCGGAAAATGTAAATACTCCTTGGTTAGCTTACCAACGCGATCTAGAACGTGATGATTTTCATCATGATCCTGCGCAAGAAGAAGCTGTTCGTCACTTACAGCGGTTATATGATGATTTACTCGCCGTTAAACCCGCGCGTGGAATCAAAAAAATCTCCAAAAAGATACTGGGTAAACAAACTAAGGCTCGCGTAACCGGTTTGTACTTCTGGGGGGGCGTGGGCCGCGGTAAAACTTATCTGGTAGATACCTTCTATAATGCACTGCCATTTGAGCAAAAGTGGCGGGTACATTTCCATCGCTTTATGCATCGAGTGCATCACGAACTTGGCGAGTTGAAAGGAAAGGCCGATCCACTTCCCTTGATTGCCAAGCAGTTTGCGCGCGAAGCGCGGGTTATTTGCTTCGATGAGTTTTATGTACAAGATATTACCGATGCCATGATCTTGGCTACCTTACTCGATGCCTTGTTTAAAGAAGGTGTGGTGTTAGTAGCAACCTCGAATATTGTGCCGGAAGATTTATATAAAAATGGTTTGCAACGCAGTCGTTTCTTGCCTGCTATCGATTTAATCCAGCAGCATTGCGAGGTTGTGAATGTGGATGGCGGTATTGATTACCGGTTACGCACACTCACCCAAGCAGAAATCTATCACTCGCCGTTAGATCCGCAAGCTGATAAAAATTTAATTAAATACTTTTATCAACTAGCGCCAGATCACCAAGCGCACCGCTGTGATGAGAGCATTGAAATTAATAACCGCAAGCTTATGGTGCGATGCGAAACTGATGATGTGGCCTTTTTTGATTTCAAAGTGCTTTGCGAAGGGCCCCGTAGCCAAAATGATTACATTGAGCTAGCAAGGTTGTACCACGCGGTACTCATTAGTAACGTGCCAGAGCTTGGTCGAGAGAATGATGATGCGGCAAGGCGCTTTATTGCGTTGGTAGATGAATTTTATGAGCATCGCGTGAAACTTATTATATCCGCAGCTGTGCCGTTATCTGATTTGTACAGCGGTGGCACGTTAACCTTTGAATTTCGCCGTTGCTTAAGCCGATTACAAGAAATGCAATCACATGAATATTTAGGTTTCTCGCATCTACCGTAATTTCTTCAAGATCGTACGGATCTTCGTTGCGTTTAAAGTGCTGCGTGTATATAATACCCGCCGCCCACGTTACCTCCCCCGGTTCAAAGCGGGGTGAAACATAATTGGCATTTCGCGGGGAAGCCCGGAAGGCCCCAGGTAAACTCATGAATTTGGGTAATAGATAACTCATGAAAACATTTGTAGCAAAAGCAGAAACTGTAAAGCGCGACTGGTTCGTAGTTGATGCAGACGGTAAAACTCTTGGTCGTTTGGCCACTGAGATCGCAACTCGTTTGCGTGGCAAGCATAAGCCTGAATATACTCCACACGTGGATACTGGCGATTACATCGTTGTTGTTAATGCTGAAAAAATTACCGTTACTGGTAATAAAGCAAAAGACAAAATCTATCACTCGCACAGTGGTTATCCAGGTGGTTTGAAGTCTATCAGCTTTGAAAAGCTACAGGCGAAGAAGCCAGAAATGATCATCGAAGCAGCCGTAAAAGGCATGCTGCCGCGTGGTCCTTTGGGTCGTGCCATGTTCCGTAAGCTTAAAGTGTTTGCGGGTCCTGAGCATGCACATGTAGCTCAGCAGCCTAAAACTTTAGAGATTTAATACGGAGCATATACAGATGGCAGATAATCAATACTACGGTACAGGTCGTCGCAAAAGCTCTACAGCTCGCGTATTTATGCGTGCTGGCGGCGGTGACATTAAAATTAACAATCGTACGCTCGAAGAATACTTCGGTCGTGAAACTGCACGCATGGTAGTGCGTCAGCCGTTAGAACTTCTTGAAGTTACTGAGAAGTTCGATCTTTACGTTACCGTTACTGGCGGTGGTACTACTGGTCAAGCGGGTGCAATTCGTCACGGTATTACTCGTGCACTTATGCAGTACGATGAAGCATTACGCGGCGAATTACGTAAAGCGGGTTATGTTACTCGTGATGCGCGTAAAGTTGAGCGTAAGAAAGTTGGTCTACACAAAGCACGTAAGCGTCCACAATTCTCTAAGCGTTAAGCTGGAAAATTACCGACCTGTTGCAAGACCATTTGCAAGACAAAAGAAAGCCTGGCTCACGCTGGGCTTTTTTATATCTGCAGTTCAGCACTCCCCCGATGAACTCATTCTAGGCATTTCTCGTAACCCTTATAGAAGTAAAGCTGCGAAAGAGTTACCCAACACTGGTTATATGCTGAATAGCCCCTCATTTCACCCTGATTTGATTGCTGATTCACCTTGTAAAGAGAGTGGCTTTTCTTTATCATTATGTAGATTTTTTTTCGTGCGAGCATTGAGTAAAATTAGCTGCGAAATATCGCACAGCGTCCAAACTGGAGAGAGATGGATGAGCAATGCGCCTGTAGATAAAGGTCGCCGTCGGTTCCTAACCGTCGCTACTGCGGTAGTGGGTGGAGTAGGAGCTGTTGGTGCAGCCGTGCCTTTCATTGCTTCATGGAACCCGAGCGCTAAAGCCCGTATAGCGGGTGCTGCGGTGGAAATGAAGATTGATAAGATTGACCCGGGTCAATTAGTTCGTGCCGAGTGGCGCGGTAGCCCAGTGTGGGTTATTCGTCGTACTCAAGCCATGTTAGATAGCCTCCCATTAGTGGAAGGCAACCTACGTGACCCTGAATCAAACGAACCACAGCAACCCGAGTATGCAAAGAACCAACATCGTTCAATCGACCCTGAGTGGTTTGTTGCGGTAGGTATTTGTACCCATTTAGGTTGTTCACCACAATTTATTCAACGTGATTTCGTGGATATGGAAGGAGTAGATTCAGGTTTCTTCTGCCCATGCCATGGTTCACGTTTTGATATTGCTGGTCGGGTTTTCTCAGGTGTTCCGGCACCTACCAACCTAGTGATTCCGCCTCACTATTTTGTTGATGATGCAACAATCTTAATTGGTGAAGAAGAGGGAGCAGCCTAATGTCCTTCATGAATTGGCTTGATAAGCGTATCCCGTTTAGCAACACGATGAAGTTGCACGTAACGGAATACCCGGCACCAAAGAACTTCAACTTTTGGTACTTGATGGGCTCTTTAGCCATCGTTGTGTTGGTTAACCAAATTGTTACTGGTATTTGGTTAACAATGAACTACAACCCAAGTGCGGAAGGTGCGTTTGCCTCAATTGAATACATCATGCGTGATGTAGAATATGGTTGGTTATTACGTTATATGCACTCCACCGGCGCCTCGGCATTTTTCGTGGTGATCTATCTGCATATGTTCCGCGGCATGATGTATGGCTCTTATCAAAAACCACGCGAATTGCTGTGGATTTTCGGTATGTTGATTTTCTTAGTGCTTATGGCAGAAGCCTTTATGGGGTACTTGTTACCTTGGGGCCAAATGTCATATTGGGGTGCACAGGTAATTATTTCACTCTTCAGCGCAATACCGGTGGTAGGTGATGAACTCACCACTTGGATTCGTGGTGATTATGTAATTTCCGGCGCTACCTTAAATCGCTTCTTTGCTTTACACGTAATTGCCCTACCTTTGGTGATTGTGATTTTGGTGTTCTTACACTTAATCGCGTTACACGAAGTTGGCTCTAACAACCCTGAGGGTGTTGATAACAAGAAGCCAAAAGGTACTGTGAAGCCAGAAGATCAAGCGCAATTTAAGTTCCACCCACGCTACACTGATAAGTACGATATCGTTGATGCGATACCGTTCCACCCGTATTACACGGTGAAAGACATTGTGGGCTTGGTGGTATTCTTAATCTTGTGTTCATTGGTAATTTTCTACGCACCTACAATGGGCGGCTTCTTCCTTGAGCCACCAAACTTTGAAGCGGCAGATCCAATGCGCACACCAGAGCACATTGCACCAGTTTGGTATTTCACGCCGTTCTACGCAATTTTACGGGCGGTTCCAGATAAGTTGTTAGGTGTAGTTGCAATGGGTGGTGCTATCGTAATGCTTGCATTACTACCATGGCTCGATCGCTCGAAAGCGCGTTCTATCCGTTACCGCAGCACCTTGCATAAAGTGAACTTAACGCAGTTTGCTATTTCATTCGTAATCCTAGGTTACCTAGGTGCGATGCCAGCAACTGATTTGTACACCTTAATGGCACGTATTTGTACGGTGTTATATTTCGGTTTCTTCATCTTCCTCTTCTTGTACAGTAAGAATGAGAAGATCAAGCCATTACCAGAGAGGTTACTGAAATGATGAAGCGTTTTCTAATAGCTCTGGCATTCTTGTTACCTGCCGCTGTAATGGCGGCACCGTACTCGGGCCCGCTAGACAAAGCTGATATCGATCAATCTGATAAAGTTTCGTTACAGCGTGGTGCGCAAATCTACATGAACTTCTGCTTGGCTTGCCATAGCATGCAGTATCAGCGCTATTCGCGTACGTTCGATGATTTGGGTATTCCGGCTGATCTAGGTGAAGAGTACTTGCAGTTTACCGGTACCCCTGGCTCGCATAAGTTTTCAGCTATCGATCGTGAAGCAGCGGCAGAATGGTTTGGTTTGGCTCCGCCAGACCTCACCATGGTTGCTCGTGTGCGCGGTGCCGATTGGTTGTACACTTACTTCCGCAGCTTCTACGAAGATGATAGCCGTCCGTTTGGCGTAAACAATGAAGTATTTGAAAACGTGGGCATGCCGCACGTTTTACAAGAGCTTCAAGGTATACCGCGAAAAACGTACGAGCGTCGTATGGTAGATGGCGAAATGCGCGAAGTGTATGTAGGCATCAAATCAGATGGTTCAGGTTCATTAAGTGATGATGAGTTCGATCAAGCTATGCTCGATCTTACTAATTTCTTAGTGTACACCGGCGAGCCAATGATTCTCGAGCGCCAACGTATGGGCATGTTCGTGATTGGCTTTTTGCTAGTATTGTTAATTCTCAGCATCTTGTTGAAGAAAGAATACTGGCGTGATGTTAAGTAATTCATTTTACTTAAACATAATTACTAGTTATTGAGTATTAAACGTAAAGCATCCTGTTATGAGTTGCGTTATGTACTGATAGTTAAGTAATATTTTCGGGGGCGATATTCGCCCCCTTTGCTGTTTTCAGAGAGTGGAGAATTGTATGGCTGTGGCTGCCAATAAACGTTCAGTAATGACCCTGTATTCGGGTAGTGATGATTTGTTTAGTCATCAAACACGTATCGTGTTGGCTGAAAAAGGTGTAACTGTTGAGATCGCTTTTGTAGATCAAGGCAATCAACCGGAAGATTTACTTCAGTTGAACCCCTATGCAGATAACGTTCCTACGTTGGTAGATCGTGAGCTAGTGCTATATAAAGCACAGATCATTATGGAATACCTTGATGAGCGTTTTCCACATCCGCCGTTAATGCCGGTATATCCAGTAGCCCGCGGAACCAGCCGTTTAATGATGTATCGTATTGAACGCGATTGGTACACATTAGCGGATACGGTTTTGAAAGGTACCAAAAAAGAAGCCGATGCAGCTCGCCAAGAATTGAAGGAAAGCTTGTTAGCGCTTGCTCCAGTATTCTCTGAAATGCCGTACTTCATGAGCGAAGAGTTCACTTTAGTAGATTGCTACTTGGCACCGTTGTTATGGCGCTTACCAGTATACGGTATCGAATTAAACGGCGCCGGTGCGAAAGAAGTGAAAGCTTACATGTTACGTGTTTTCGATCGCGAATCGTTCCGTGATTCGTTAACCGAAGAAGAACGTGAAATCGGCCGTAGCTAAATATCACTAAAATTCAATGTAATTGAGAGTTTAGATTTGATGACACCAAAACGCCCCTACATTTTACGCGGCTTGTACGAGTGGTTAATCGATAATGAATTAACCCCGCACATCGTAGTAGATGCGGAGTGGCCCTATATTCAGGTGCCACAGCAGTACGTGCAAGATGGGCAGATCGTATTGAACATTGCTCCAGGTGCTTTACAAGGCTTGCAAATGGGCAACGAAGAAATTCGTTTCTTTGCACGCTTTCAAGGTAAAGAGCAGCGCGTACTCATTCCTATGGGTGCGTTACTGGCGATTTATGCAAAAGAGAATGGCGCAGGTACTATTTTCGAACCGGAAGAAGCTTATCTACTAGAAATACAAGATGAGCAGCAAGGGGCGAGTGGCATTGCGCTGGCCACTACTGATGCAAGCCCTGATTCGGGCCCTGATTCGAGTTCCGATTCAAGCACTGATTCGAGCACTGATTCAAGCACTGATTCGAGCCCTAATTCGAGCAAGAATGCGAATGCTGATCAAGATGATAGTCACGATAGCAGTAGTAAAACCGCGAAGAAGAGCCCAAGCTTGCGGATCGTAAAGTAACAACCAGCGAGTAAACGAGCAGCAACTAAACCCGATAATTACACAGTAATTAAGCAGAAAGCGGATAATTTACATCCGCTTTTTTTCTCAGTGAAGCTTTTGCAGAAAGCGCGTAAGGCAATACAGGCGGGCAGCTGTGTAAGGTTAATGTGGCTCAGCTTATGGGCTAATGGTTAACACATTCACCACTTTTTCAACGCCCCGAACATGCCGCGCTATTTCAATCGCTCGATCTGCGGCCTCGCTATCTACCACACCCAGCAAAAACACTTCGTTGTTCTCGGTAATTACTTTAATACCAGAGGTTTCGTATTGTTGCTCGCGCAGCAGTAGTGTTTTTACGCGCGTGGTAATCCATGTATCGTCGCTGCGGGTAATGAAATTGGTTCGCTCGCGAATACGGATTTGGTTAAACACATTAACGGCTCCAGCAGTTTCGCGTGCGTATTGCTCTGCTTGCCGAGCGATACTTTCACTTTCCGCCTGCCCATACAGTAAAATATCGCCGTTATAGGCCACAAATTTCACGCGCTGGTTAGTAAACGCGGTGTTCTGCTGTAATTTTGTAGATAGCTCTAAGCGAATGCCCGAATCATCAATTTGCCGATTCACATCGCGGCTATCTAATAACACCGCAGTAGTACCTACGGTTGTGCCAATTACCACCGCTGCGCAACCTTGTAACAAGGGTACGCAGCATACGATTGCTAATACTAATCCGCGAAGCATTGCCATTTATCCCCCGTGAAATATCTCTTGTTCAATTAAATCGCAAAGCAGTTGGCTGATAAACAGTTGTTGCTCAACAATCCGTGATGGATTGGTACTTGGAATGCGTACCTCAACATCAGTAGGGCCTAATAAACCGGTAATCTCTTGCGCCTCATCGCCAGTAACGGCAATGATCGTCATCTCGCGGGAAAGCGCCGCTTCCATCGCTTGGTGTACGCGTTCGGATTGCTGTTGGCTAACAAAGGCTACCAGCAAATCACCGGCACTACCCAAAGCACTTAGTTGGCGAGCTAAACTGCATTGCTCACTGGGCAGCATCGAGTTTGCGCCTAAAGTAACTGCAGGGAAAGGTGGGCGCTCTAGCTGGCTGCCATGCAATAGGAGATCACTGAAGTGCTGCGCAACAAAGCTACTGTTGCCATCGCCACAACTAAAGATGCGGCGGCCTTCAAGCAAGCTGGCTACCATTAAGTTGGCGGCGTGCTGAATTGAAGGGGCTAATGTATCGGCGGCGGCAACCTGAATTTGAATGCTTTCGCTGAAATAGGCTTTAATGGTGTCTTGCATACCTAAAATGCGTCCTTAAACCACTCGATATGAAACGGCTCACCGGTAATGATCACAATATCGAAACGGCATTGGGTTAAATGTTCATTGATACCATTGTGCGCCATCCATACCCTTGCGGCATGCTTAATGCGTTGTAACTGTGCGTTTCGCAACTGCTCAAGTACTTGCGCAAAATGTTGGTTTCGCCGGTACTTTACCTCAACAAACACCAAATAATCACGATCTTGTAAAATTAAATCTATTTCTGCGTGAAATACTTTCTCATTTTTCGCAATGGGGGTTAACCCATGTTCGCACAAATACGCCTCGGCATTGGCTTCGTAGTTAGTTCCTACTGCTCGTGTTGATAACACTACTGTGCTCCAGTTTGATTTCGTGTCCATCAAACTTAGCCCAATCGAGTTCGCGTTCCACTGTATGTGCAGATATACGCAATAACCCAGTTAATCCGGTATGGCTATAGCCTGGTATTCGCTGCATTACTGTCAGCTTGCTGGCTAATTGCATAGCATCGTAACCCATGGCAACCAAACGTTGGCGATTCAATGACCACGGCTGCATCGCGCTGCTTAACTGGTTTTTTAAATCGGCTTGCAAATCATGCTGCAACGTAAACGGTGCATCGGAAAAGAAAATACCATCGAGATCGTTTTCACCACGGCTACGCTGCTCTTCATGCACCAAGCTACTGGCATACACTGGAATGCGGCGGCCAAAGGCACTTAAATTTACATCGATATAAGGTTTCAATAAACGCACCTGGTTGGCATCGCCTAGCAAATAAATTGCATCTATATCTTGGCGGCTGCGTAATTCGTGATGTAGTTCAGGAGATTCACGACGAGCATTCTGCAAGCTTCGATCGTTGTTTACTAAACTCTCGGTACGGTTAATACGCGCTGAACTCTGTTGCACATGCAGCGCTTGTTGCACTATCTCCACCATATCGCCACTGGAAGTGTAGAACCAGCTTTGCGCATTTTGGGGGCCATACTGCTCTTGCCACCATTGTTCTAAACGAATTGCTGTGCCGCGCCCACGTTGGGTATCCGGGCCTAAAAACAGCACATTGCGATGCCCTTTACTGGCCAGCCAACGTACCGAGGTTTCCGCTTCGGATTCTGAATCAAGCGCAAAAAATGCATCCTGCGGGCCGGGTTTATGCTCCGCTGGCGCTTGGTTTAGCCATAACTGCTGCCACTGCCGTAGTTCTATTGCCGGTATATCTGGTACATCCATTAGCAGCGCATGGTTAGCACCTGCGGCAATAAACTGTTCGATAGCATTTCGATCGAGCGGGCCTATCACCACATCAGCATGTGAGTTGCTTAACTGCCGATGAATCTCGACCAAAGATAATTGGGCCGTGTCAAAAAATACCACGTTAGTTCTGCTATCGGCATGTAGTGCGGCAATAATACCGTTGCGAACTGCAATGCCAGAGCTGGCAAGTGAACCGCTTAACGGCAGTAGTACTGCAATTTGTTCGGTGGGCTGAGTAAAGCTTTCATCGTTTAGCAATGTTTCTGCCACGGTTTGCGCTGGGTGATTTGGATATGCGCGCTGCCACGCAGCAATAGCAGAACTCATGGATTGTTGGTTATCTGCCGCGAGGGTTATGCGTTGTAATAATGCGGCCCAGCCGCGAGTTAACTCATCGCGCTCGGTGCGGCCTTGGCGCCAAAAGCTTGCAGGAACATAGGTTAACGCTTCCCATACTACCGCTGCGTTAGCTTCAGGCAGGTAGCGTGATTCTTGAATACGCGCATAAGCAGCTTCTTGGAATTGCTGCTGTTGGTAAAATGCTTGATAGCGTAACTGAAAAACTTGTGCTCGTTGCTGGCGTTGATTGAACTGAGTATCGAGGCCCTCAGTGAGTGCGAGCACCTGCTGCCAATTATGTAATTCGGCAGCAAAGCGGGCTTTTTGCAGCTCTAACTGATTGGCTGGCATAGGCCGCAGCTGTTGGGCATTAATTAAGCTTAACAGCACGCCAGCACGGTTCACTTCACCCGCATCCAGCATTTGTGTAGCTGCAGCAACTAAATGCTCGTAGCGTTCATGCGCTACCGTTGCCTGTTTGGCAGCATCTAAGTGCTCTTGAATGGATGTACCGGTTGGCTGCGGCTGAGTAACTGGTTCTAGGGTAGGCTCGCGTTCACCCACAGGATCAGGCGCAGTTGCGCAACCACTTAGAAATACCGCGCCAGCGGCGAAAACAAATATGCAACGAACGAACTTATTTGGCACAATAACCATCTCATCTAACAGCGATGCCCTACTATAAACTGCGAGCAGCGGTGAAACAAACAACGCGAGCCATAATACCGCGTAAAGAGAGCGAAAAATGACAGCCGGAACACTCTATATCGTACCAACACCTATTGGTAATTTGAATGATATCACGTTGCGGGCACTGGAAGTGTTAGAGCAAGTAGATGTAATTGCGGCCGAAGACACTCGCCACAGTGGTATTTTACTCAGCCATTTTGGTATTAAAGGCAAACTATGGGCATTGCACGAGCACAATGAGCGGCAAAAAGCAGAAGCTATCG
Source organism: Aliidiomarina sp. (assembly GCF_047920995.1). NCBI lineage: Bacteria > Pseudomonadati > Pseudomonadota > Gammaproteobacteria > Alteromonadales > Idiomarinaceae > Aliidiomarina > Aliidiomarina sp. The sequence goes on along the minus strand of NZ_JBLRWZ010000012.1, from coordinate 41,831 downwards.
TGGCGCGCATAGCCGAAGGCCAAAACATAGCCTTAATTAGTGATGCGGGTACGCCGCTAATTAGCGATCCCGGTTATCCACTGGTAAGTGCTTGCCGCGCTGCAGGTATTACCGTAACAGCCCTGCCAGGGGCGTGCGCTGCCATTACGGCATTATCAGCTGCTGGCTTACCCACCGATCGCTTTCTTTTTTGTGGCTTTTTACCAGCGAAGCAGCAAGCGCGTATTTCCGCTTTAGAGGCACTAGTAAGTGAACCCGCTACCATGGTGTTTTATGAATCGCCGCGACGCATTGTGGATACGCTACAAGCGATTATCACTGCCTTTGGTGGTGAGCGTGAGGTGGTATTAGCCCGCGAAATTAGCAAACAGTTTGAAACTTATTTGCATGGCTCAGCCAGTGCACTGTTGGCGCAGGTGCAAGCCGATGCCAACCAGCAACGCGGTGAGATGGTGTTGATGATTGCCGGTGCGAAGTTAGATCAGCAAACGATTCCTAGTGATGCATTGAAGTTGCTGAAAGTGCTGAGTGCAGAGTTACCGCCGAAAAAAGCCGCGAAAATCGTAGCCGGGCATTACAATTTGCGGCCGAATGATTTGTATAAACATACTATGGCCGATACAACGGAGTAGGCTTGGCGAAAGTGGCCCCCCAACATTGCTTGGAGCGTGCGCTCGTGCGGCAAAATAACATCGAACAATCGGTTTACTATGTGCCATTGCGTAGGCCCCGCATTCGCGTATAATCAGCCGCGGAGTTGGCCGAGGCAATCGCTGCTTGTGTTTACACAAGGGGAGGAAAGTCCGGGCTCCAAAGGGCAGGGTGCCAGGTAACGCCTGGGCGGCGTGAGCCGACGACAAGTGCAGCAGAGAGCAAACCGCCGATGGCCCGTTGTTTCGCAAGAAAGAATGGGATCAGGTAAGGGTGAAAGGGTGCGGTAAGAGCGCACCGCACGGCTGGTAACAGTTCGTGGCTGGGTAAACTCCACCCGGAGCAAGACCAAATAGGAATCCTTGGGGCGGCCCGCTTCGGATTCGGGTAGGTTGCTTGAAACTACGAGCGATTGTAGTTCTAGACGAATGATTGTCCACGACAGAACCCGGCTTAATGGCCAACTCCACCTTCTTTTTTCGGAGGAATACTGCGGTTATTACTGCCATACTTGGCAATCAAATTGCCGAGCGGCATTGGCCGTGCGAAGTAAAATCCTTGAATCAAATCGGCGCAATGGGCATGTAAGAACTGCACTTGCTGCAAATTTTCCACACCTTCTGCTACCACATCAATTGCCAATGCACTGGCCATCTGAATCAGCGCATTTAACAATGCGGTTTGGTGTTTATTCTCAGGAATACCATCTACAAAACTCTTATCAATTTTTAACATCGATATTGGAAAATGCTGTAAGTAGCTTGTAGAAGAGTAGCCGGTGCCAAAATCATCAATGGTAAGCAGTACACCTTTCTTGTGAATCTCGAGTAATAGATTGCGCTGGCGCTCCCTATCAGGCAGTAACATCGATTCGGTAATTTCAAAGGTAAATGAAGAAGGTGGAACCTGCAGTTCTTCCATGATTGCAAACCATACTTCTACCGCATTATTGTCGTAAAACTGATGCGATGAAAAATTAACCGCTAATCGGCCCTCAATGCCTCCCGCCCGCAATTTGGGAATATCTGTGCAAGCCTGGCGCAGAACGAAGTTACCAAGCTCACGAATGGCACCACTTTTCTCTGCAATGGGAATAAAATCATTAGGCGGTAATAAACCATGCTCTGGGTGTTGCCAACGCACTAAGGCCTCAATGCTATGCAGCTCCCCGGAATCGGCGTTGATAATGGGTTGGTATTCGATAAAGAACTCGTTATTCCGTAAGCCTTTTAAAATAGCGGTGTGCAGTTCTAAATGCGATCCGGCTTGCTCGGTAAGTACGAGATCAAAGAAAGAGGTGGTACCGCGGCCTAAACTCTTCGCGTTGTACATTGCTAAATCGGATGATTTCAGTAATTCATTCACGCTTGTGCCATCATGAGGATAAATGGCGATACCAATTGAGGCGTTCACAATAACTTCTCGTTGCTGCAGAGAAACAGGCTCATGGATATGCTTTAACAACTTCTGTGCCTGCATTTGCGCATGCATGGGTTCGGTAATATTTTTCAGCACCACAATAAATTCATCGCCACCTATACGCGCAACAATATCGTTGGAGCGCAACGCGCTTTGCAAACGCAGGGAAATCACCATCAGCAATTCATCACCAGCGGCATGCCCTAATGCGTCATTTACCTCTTTGAAATGATCAAGATCGATAAAAAGTAGGGCAAACTGTTCCTCGTGGCGCTCACAATCGGCGATGTAATCACCTAACAAATCTTGAAAATAATGCCGATTAGGTAAACTGGTAAGCGAATCAAAGCGGGCTTGTTGAGTAATGATTTGAAATGCTTGGCGCAAACGTTGTTGGTTGGCCAAAATCACTGCTACTAAGCCGCTAATAAATAAAACAAAGATAGTGCCGGCTAAACCAATCCAAAGATAAAAATAGTTGTTCTTCAGCCAACTGCCGCTGCGAGGTATGGCTGCTAATGCCCAATTACCGGTAGGTAAGTTTACATCTAACTGAATGGGGGCTTGCTGCCAAATATTTATATCACCCATAATCAATGGGCCGCTAGCGCCGCTGCCATCAAGGCCACGTAAACTAATTTGCAGATCAGGATGGTTATTGAGGCCAGCATCATTAAACAGGCGCTCATGCTCAATTACTTGGGAAATGATTACGTTAACAGTACGTTCATGGTTAAACACAGGAACGCGGGCAATTAACGCGCTACCGCCTTGTACTAACTCTACCGGCCCGTTGATGGTGATTTCACCTGTGCTCATTGCTGTGCGAAATGTTGCAAGTTGCTCAGGAGTACTGCGGTAATCAAAGCCAATTGCGCCTTCATTACCCTCCAGCGGATAAATCATTTCTAAACGGTAGTTGCGGCCGATAGCAATATGGCGAATATGTAGCTCAGGTGAAAGTAAGCCACTCGAAATTGCGCGAAAGCGCTCTTCATCAATTTCTGGATTAATGGTGAATTCAGTGCGGAGTTGCCGAATGGCAATTAAGTTGGCTTGTAGAGCACCCTCTAAACGGGCTCGAACCGTTGCCAGTTGCTCTAAGGCAACATAGCGGTTCGTTTCAATTGCTTTACTTCGTTCAGTAAGAACCATGTGGGTAACTATCAGTTCTCCACATAGAAATACCGCCAAACTAATCAGCACAACATGAAATTTCTTCAGCACAACCCGATCCTTAGATTCATTACTACACAAATAGTTAACGAATCCCTATCAGAGCGCAAGTTAAAAGTGATCAGATTGTATAAAAACTAACGCATTTTTCCTTGACAGGGGATCATTATGGAACCTAGACTGTATCATTGTGGGGAAAAGTGGAGAGAAGTGGATCATTCTGTGATCCTGCTAATAAACTATGTTTCGTGGAGCAAACAGCATAAGTCTTGATGACAAAGGGCGTTTAGCGATACCCGCGCGGTATCGTAACCTGTTGTCATTGGATTGCGAAGGTAAAATGGTCTGCACTGTGGATAACAAGCAGCCATGCCTTTTGCTGTACCCGCTTCCCGAATGGCAAGAGATTGAACAAAAGCTTGCCGGTTTATCCTCTATGAACCCCATTGAGCGTCGCCTCCAACGTTTATTACTCGGTTATGCCGAGGATTGTGATATGGACAAGAACGGTCGGGTTCTTATCGCACCGCCACTCCGCCAATTCGCTAATCTCACTAAAAAACTAATGCTGGTAGGCCAGCTAAACAAGTTTGAGATTTGGGATGAAGAGGTGTGGCAGCAGCAAGTAGCAGATGATATTGCTGCGGAGCAGGCAGGCGACTTTACATTAACTGATCGACTACAAGACTTTTCACTATAATGGCGCAAACACCGCAACATGTGCCGGTGTTGCTAACTGAGTCGATTACCGCGTTAGCGATTCAACCGGACCAAATATATATCGACGCGACCTTCGGGCGCGGCGGCCATAGCAGGGCAATTCTGAAAGAATTAGGCCCGCAGGGTAAACTTATTGCTTTTGATCGTGACCCCACCGCGGCAAAAGCAGCTGAAGCGCTATCCAACGACCCTCGTTTCCAGTTTTTCCACACTCCTTTCTCGAAACTCGCAGAAATTATTGCTGCGCAGCACTTAAATGGCCGCGTAGCCGGCATTTTGTTTGATCTTGGCGTGTCGTCCCCACAATTAGATGACGCCGAGCGGGGCTTTAGCTTTATGCGCGATGGTCCCTTAGATATGCGTATGAACCCAGGCGCTGGAGAATCGGCTGCCGAATGGCTAGCGCATGCGGATATGGATGCGCTTTGCTATGTATTCCGTACTTACGGAGAAGAGAAATACGCAGCCCGTATCGCCCGCGCTATTATTGAGCATCGGGAGAAGCATCCCTTCACCCGCACCGCCGAGCTGGCGAACTTAATTGCCAAGGTGAACCCAAGCCGCGAGAAAAGCAAACATCCAGCAACACGGGTGTTTCAGGCGATTCGCATTCATGTAAATCGGGAGCTCGATGAAGTTCGCGAAGCACTTACAGCGGCGCTTGATGCGTTAATGCCGGGTGGCCGTTTGGCAATCATCAGCTTTCATAGCCTTGAAGACCGGATAGCCAAGCAGTTTATTCGCGAGCAAAGCCGGCGTGAGCAAGTGCCCGCTGGCTTGCCAGTAACGGAAGATCAAATTGCCGATTACCGCACTTTGCTACCGATTGGTAAAGCCATTAAGCCGAGCCAAACCGAGCTTAACCATAACCCACGCGCGCGCAGTTCGGTGTTACGTATTGCCGAACGTTTACCAGAACGCTCTGCACCACGGGAGATGGGCGCATGAAGAAACTCGATCTAAAGCGCTTTGATACGCACCAAGGGTTATTGCAAATCATTTGGTCTGATATTCAACACTATCGCGGCTTAGTGCTGTGGTGTGTGATTGCTTTAGTGAGTGCCTTAGCGGCCGTGTATTTAACCCATTTGAATCGTGAACTACTTGCTGAGCGCGAAGATTTATTGCGTGAGCGTGATGCCATTGATGTGGAGTATCGGCACTTAGTGCTCGAGCAAAACACTCTAGGCGAGCACAGCAGAATAGAAACACTAGCGCAACGTGAGTTGGGCATGCAACGGCCCACTGAACAACAAGAGGTGTTGGTGCCATGGCGGTAAAACGTAACGAAAAAATACTTCGGCCAGAGCCACTACCAGGACGCTTCATGTTCCTGTTGGTGTGCATCTGTTTGGGGTTTGTTTCGTTAATTGCCCGGGCTGCTTACATTCAAGTAATTGAGCCGGATCGTTTGCGCTATGAAGGTGATTTACGCTCTGTTCGCGTGGCACAAGATCGTATCCAACGCGGTAACATTACCGATCGCAATGGCGTTGAACTAGCTGTGAGTGTACCGGTACATACGGTTTGGGCTGATCCGAAGGTAGTGCACGATCGGGGTGGTTATACCGATACGCGCCGTTGGCAAGCCATGGCCGATGTGCTGAATACCACGCCAGAGCAATTATTGCGTAAAGTTGAAAATCCAGAGCGGCGTTTTGTGTATCTTGAGCGCATGATTACTCCCGCGGTGGCGAATTACATTCGTGATTTGCGTATTCCCGGGGTGGGTTTGAAAGAAGAATCTCGGCGGTTTTACCCAGCCGGTGAAATTACTGCACATGTGATTGGCATCACCAACATAGATGCAGAAGGGTTGGATGGTTTGGAAGCAGTATATAACAACGTACTTACCGGCACCCCAGGGCAACGCAGATACCGCAAAGATGGCCAAGGCCGTTTGGTAGAGTTGCTCGAGGCCACCGATTCCGAGTTGCCGCAAAACTTAACCTTAAGTATTGATCAACGCATTCAGGCGTTGGCTTATCGTGAGCTCACCAAAGCAGTGCGTTTTCATCAAGCCACATCAGGCTCTGTGGTGGTAATTGATGTACAAACCGGTGAAGTGTTGGCGATGGTGAACAATCCTTCGTACAACCCTAACAACCGCTCGGGCTTACAACCGCACCAAATGCGCAATCGCGCCATTACCGATAGCTTTGAACCTGGTTCTACGGTGAAACCATTGGTGATTTTGGGTGCCTTAGCCAACGGTGATGTAACCATTGATAGCAAAATTAGCACCAGCCCAGGGTGGATGCGTGTAGGTGGCCGCCGTGTGCAAGATGCCCGCAACTACGGCGAGCTTGATTTAGCCGGCATTTTAGCTCACTCAAGCAACGTGGGTACTTCGCGCTTAGCACTGGATATGGAACTGGAAGATTTATTGGATTTGTATAGTTCAGCGGGCTTTGGTTCTGATACCGGTATCAACATGCTCGGTGAAAGTATGGGTATGTTCCAACATCGTAACCGCTGGTCGAATTTTGAAGTAGCAACCTTGTCTTACGGCTATGGCTTGAGCACCACTACACTGCAGTTGGCGCAAATGTACGCCACACTCGGCAATGGCGGCAATCGCTTACCGTTATCAATTTTGAAGATTGATGAGCCATTACCAGGCCGGCAGGTATTTAGCCGCGAAATTTCTCGGCAAGTAGTGCAGCTAATGGAAGCCGTTACTGCTGATAGTGGTACGGGTAGCCGTGCACGAGTGCCTGGTTACCGCGTAGCTGGCAAAACCGGTACTACTCGAAAAGCGGTAGCCGGTGGTTACGGCGATGAATATGTTGGTTTATTTGCTGGGGTGATTCCCGCAAGCCGCCCACGCGTGGCCATTGCGGTGATGATTAACGAACCGGCGGGTGATAGTTACCATGGGGGAACTGTAGCGGCCCCAGTATTTTCCGCTATAGCAGAAGAAACGATGCGAATTTTGAATGTAGCACCTGATAATTTAAACGGCCGCGAACTGCGTGTAGCTGGGTTTGGAGGGCGGCCATGATGTTGCTTACTAACCTGCTGCCCGATTGCCCGTTGCCATTACCTGCGATTCAGATTGCTGGGCTTAAGCTTGATAGCCGTAAAGTAGCGGCTGGTGATGCCTTTATTGCGGTACCAGGGTATGCAACCGATGGCCGCGAATACATTGATGCTGCCGTAGCCGCTGGCGCCAGTGTAGTGCTAGCCGACATGGATGAGTGGACCCACGGTGAATTGGATGGCACTCCTATTATTGGCATCCCCAATTTACATGGCCTAATTTCGCAAATAGCCGGCCGCTTTTATCAGCAGCCGGCTACGCAGTTATGCTTGATTGGCGTTACCGGCACCAATGGCAAAACCACGGTGAGCAACTTAGTGGCGCAGTTATGGCAACAACTTGAACCTGCTGCAGCAGTGCTAGGTACTTTAGGTAGCGGTTTATTGCCGAACTTACTTCCTGAACAAAACACCACGCCAGATGCAGTAACAGTGCAACAGCGTTTAGCTGGCTTTGTGGCTGAGGGCGCGAATGTTGCGGCCATGGAAGTTTCTTCTCATGCGTTGGTGCAAGGGCGTGTGGAAGCATTGCACTTCGATACTGTAATCGGCACCAACATCAGCCGTGATCACCTTGATTACCACGGTAGCATGGGCGAATACATTGCTGCGAAAGCGCGTTTGTTTACTGATTTTCCCGCCCGAGTGCGCATTTTAAATGCTGATGATAAGCATGTAGCGCGTTGGGGAAACCAAGATGATTTCTGGTACAGCACCGATGCCAAGCGCGTTGGGCAAAAGAATACCTTGGTGGCTACCGATATCGAGTTCGGCCATACCGGCACGCATATGTTGCTACATTGGCAAGAACAACAAATTACCGTAACCAGCCCATTACTGGGCGATTTCAACGTAGAAAATTTATTGGCAGCGCTACTTAGCCCATTAAATAGTGGTTATAGCCTTACCTATGTAGCGGCACTTGTACCGCAATTACAGCCAGTACCAGGGCGCATGGAAACGTTTGGCGGCGATCAGCAACCTTTACTAATCGTTGATTATGCGCATACGCCTGATGCTCTTGAGCAAGTGCTAACAGCGGCTCGCAGGCATTGTGCCGGCAAACTGTGGTGTTTATTTGGCTGTGGTGGTGATCGCGATCGGGGCAAGCGCCCACAAATGGGTGAAGTTGCTGCTCGGCTGGCAGATTGCGTGGTTGTTACCGATGATAACCCGCGCACAGAAGAGCCTGCCGCCATTATTCAAGACATTATCAGCGGTATGCCGAATTCAGCACACTACACAGCAGTTCCAGGGCGTGCGCAAGCGGTTCGCGATACTTTCGCGAACGCGGCACCTGGTGATGTAATTGTGTGCGCAGGGAAGGGGCATGAGGCGTATCAAATTATTGGCACGAAAGTTCATGATTATGATGAACGTGCGCTCGTTGCCGAGCTTGTAGAAGCTGAGTTGCGCGGAGGTGGCAAATGATTCCGGTATCATTGCAGTGGATTACAGAAAAAGTAAGTGGTCACTTACAAGCCGGCGACGGTGAGCTGGTAATACCCTGTTCAGTATTGGCGAAAACTGCGATGCACGGCATGGTGCGCATTGATAGCCGAACGATTCAGCCCGGTGATGTGTTTATCGCCATCAAAGGCCCGAATCATGATGGCCATGATTTCGCTGATGCCGTGGCTGAAGCCGGCGCCATCGCGATTATCTGCTCTACCCCGGTAGCTGCCGAGATTCCGCAGATATTGGTAGATGATACTCACCAAGCATTGGGCGCACTAGCGGCAGCAGTAAAAGCTGAAGTGCAACTAAAAAGCTGTGCGATTACCGGTAGCAGTGGCAAAACCACCGTAAAAGAAATGGTAGCAACTATCTTGCGCCAAGCGAAAAGTGTACAGGGAAAAGTGCTGGCTACGGCGGGTAACTTTAACAATGATATTGGTGTGCCGCTCACCCTACTTGAGCTTACGCACGAGCATGAATATGGCGTGTTTGAGCTGGGCGCAAATCACCGTGGCGAAATTGCCTATACCACCAGCTTAGTGAAGCCCGATGTTGCATTAATCAATAACATTGCCCCTGCTCACGTAGAAGGCTTTGGTGATATCTGCGGCGTGGTGAAAGCGAAAACAGAAATTTTCCGTGGTTTAGGTGAGCAAGGCATTGCAATTACCAATGCCGATTCCGATTTCCATGAATATTGGCTGCGCGAGTTGGAGGGTAAAAATCATCATACCTTCGGACTAAACGCAGAATTGGCCGATGTAAGTGCCACTGATATTGAACTTGATAGTGATGGCTGTGCCTCGTTTACATTGCATGTAGATGCGCAAACCACCCCAGTTAAGCTGGCAGTTCCGGGCCGCCATAACGTGAAAAATGCACTGGCAGCCATTGCCATTTGTCGAGGCTTGGGAATTCAACTTGCCGAGATCGTAAGTGGCTTTGGCGCGATGCCAACGGTTCCGGGCCGCATGAATGTGCATACCCCTGCGCCGGGCATTCGAGTAATTGATGACACATACAACGCTAACGTAGGTTCGGCCAAAGCAGCCATTGATGTATTAGCCAGTTTGCCGGGGAAACGCATTTTCGTGTTCGGCGATATGGGCGAGCTAGGCACGCAAGCACGAGCCTACCATGAAGAAGTAGGTGCACATGCCATAACAGCAGGCATAGACGGGTTGTTTACGCTGGGCGTGTTAAGCCAAAGCGCCAGTGAAATCTTTAATGGCCATGGTGGCCGCCATTTTGATAGCGCAGAAAGCATCGTAGGTGCGCTGTTAGAGCTTATTGCAGAAGGCGGCGATGTTACCATTCTAGTGAAAGGATCTCGAAGTTCACGCATGGAACGTATTGTGGAATCGCTGCTTGCAGTTGATTTACAACCTTACCTACAGGGGAAAGCCGCATGTTAGTTTGGCTGGCAGAATACTTACAACAAAATGTTGCCACCGGCTTCAATGTTTTTTCGTACCTTACGATGCGTACGATTATGGGCATACTTACAGCATTGCTTCTTTCGCTGTGGATGGGGCCGCGCATTATTCGTAGATTGCAGTTACTGCAAATTGGCCAAACCGTTCGTGATGATGGCCCACAAAGCCATTTAAGCAAATCAGGCACGCCTACTATGGGCGGCATTATGATTCTGGTGAGCATTCTAGTAGCGGGGTTATTGTGGGCTGATTTAACCAATCGTTATGTATGGGTAACGCTACTTACACTTACCGGCTTCGGCATTATTGGTTTGGTGGATGATTACCGCAAAGTGGTACGCAAGGATCCGAATGGTTTAATTGCCCGCTGGAAGTATTTTTGGCAATCCGTATTGGCCGGAACCGTGGCGGTTTATTTGTACTACACCGCGCAAAATCCAGCGGAAACCCAATTACTGATTCCATTTGTAAAAGATGTAATGCCGCAATTGGGCTTAATGTACATCGCCTTAGCGTATTTCGTGATTGTAGGTACCAGTAACGCGGTAAACCTTACCGATGGCTTAGATGGCTTGGCCATTATGCCCACGGTAATGGTTGCCGGTGCCCTAGGCGTATTTGCCTATGTAACCGGCAATATCAATTTCTCTGCGTACTTGAATATCCCGTACATTCCAGAAGCTGCCGAACTCACCATCTTGTGCGCTGCTATTGTGGGTGCCGGGCTTGGTTTCCTGTGGTTTAACACCTATCCGGCGCAAGTATTTATGGGCGATGTAGGCTCATTAGCACTTGGCGCAGTGCTGGGTGTAATTGCCATTTTGGTGCGCCAAGAGCTGGTGTTGGTGATTATGGGTGGGGTGTTTGTTATCGAAACACTCTCGGTGATGCTGCAAGTAGGCTCTTACAAAATGCGCGGTAAACGAGTATTCCGCATGGCGCCTATTCATCACCATTACGAATTAAAAGGCTGGCCAGAGCCACGCGTAATTGTGCGGTTTTGGATTATTTCATTGATTTTAGTGTTGGTGGGTTTAGCCACCTTAAAACTGCGTTAAGGAAAACCTAATGCAACAGCAATTAGCACACTATAAAACGATTACGGTATTAGGCTTCGGCGTAACCGGTATGTCGTGTGTGCGTTATTTGCTGGCGCAAGGGATTCGCCCAATCGTATTGGATACCCGCGCAACTCCGCCGGGAGCAGAGCAAGCTCCGGAACTGGTAGCGCAAGCGGAATGCTATTTCGGCGATTTGCAGCTTGAGCACTTACTGCAAGCGGATCTGTTGTTGGTAAGCCCAGGCATTGATCGCCGACAAACCTTTATAGAAATGGCTGCCGATGCGGGCGTGGTGATGATCTCGGATATCGAGCTATTTGCGTGGCAAGTTACTGTGCCTGTAGTGGGTGTAACCGGTTCGAACGGTAAATCTACCGTGGTGAATTTAACTACCCATATCTTGCGCGAAAACGGCGTACAGGCGATTGCTGCTGGGAATATTGGTATTCCGGTTTTAGATTGTTTACTCCCTGATGCGGAACCGGCCGATTGCTTCGTGCTTGAGCTCTCCAGCTTTCAACTAGAGCTCGTACAAAGTTTGCAGTTAAAAGCCGCCACGATTTTGAATATTAGTTCTGATCATTTGGATCGCTACGATGATGAGCGCTCGTACGAGCGGGCCAAGCATCGTATTTATCAGAGCACAGAAATGTGTATCTGGAATCGTGATGATGAAAAAACAAAACCTCTTTTTCGCAAGAAAGGTATGCAACAAATTAGCTTTGGTAGCAGTGATGCTGCGAAAGGATACGGCATTACCCGCACTGGTAGTGAGTTAGCAATCACTTACGATAATCATCCGATTTTATTCGCTAATGAATTGCCGCTAACTGGCGTGCATAACCTGCTGAATGTGCAAGCAGCATTAGCCCTAGCGCAAGCGTTAGGGTTGAACATGATTGCTGCAATCGCAGGTATTACTGGCTATCAATCGTTACCACACCGCTGTGAGCGCATTGGTGAGTTTAATCAAGTAACTTGGATTGATGATTCCAAAGCTACCAATCCTGGCGCGGCTATTGCTGCTATTGAGGGCATGCGCCCAGCCGTTACCGGCAAGCTGATCTTGATTGCGGGTGGTGATGCTAAAGGCGCCGATTTAGTAGTGCTAGAACCTGCGTTATCGCAGGTAGATGAATTAATTACGCTAGGCCGTGATGGTGGCAAAATCGCTGAACTGAAAGCGAATAGCCGGCAAGTGCAAAGCTTAAACGAGGCCGTAGCCTATGCCGCGAAAGTAGCTACGCCAAATAGCATGGTGCTGCTATCTCCGGCCTGTGCCAGTTTAGATATGTTTAAGAACTACGCCGATCGTGGTGCGCAGTTCAAAAAAGCGGTGGAGGCATGGTATGCGCTCAGCTGAACCGCAATTAGAACTAGAAATTCGCGCCCAAAGCAATTTGTGGCAGCAATTTGCTGGGTTGTTTCAAAACAACACCAGCTATCAGCTATATGATCGCCAGTTATTGTGGCTTGCGGCGCTGTTAATGGGTATTGGTTTGGTGATGGTAGCTTCTGCTTCACTACCAGTAGCCGAACGCTTAACAGGCAACCCGTTTTATTTCTTAATTCGCCACAGCATATACATGGTGCTAGGTATTAGCCTCGCGGTGATTGTTGCCATGATTCCGGTGGCGAAATGGCAGCAAATTAGCGGCACTTTGTGTTTGTTGGCTATTGCCATGCTGATCGCTGTGTTGGCGGCAGGGCATACGGTAAATGGTGCTACGCGCTGGTTGAAGGTTGGCCCATTTACGCTACAAGTAGCCGAATTTGCGAAACTATTTTTTGTTATTTACATGGCCAGCTACTTAGATCGCCGTTACGACGAAGTGCGCAGAAACTGGCGCGGCTTTATGAAAGCGCTGTTTGTACTTGGCATTCTTACCATATTGATTTTGATGCAACCCGATTTAGGGTCGGTAATTGTACTTGGGGTTACCGCGGTTGGCTTATTGTGGGTTGCCGGTGCAAGGTTATTCCAGTTCTTCGCGCTGGTAGTTACTTTGCTCGTGGCCTTCGTACTACTGATTATTTTCGAGCCCTACCGGATGGCGCGGGTAACATCTTTTATGGATCCATGGGATGACCCATTCAATAGTGGCTATCAACTCACCCAATCGCTCATGGCATTTGGCCGCGGTGATTGGTTTGGCCAAGGTTTAGGCAATAGCGTACAGAAATTACAATATTTGCCCGAAGCACATACTGATTTCATTTTGTCGGTAGTAGGCGAGGAGCTCGGCTTTGTTGGCATTACTTTAATTATCGGGCTTTCCTTCGTGCTCGTGCTAAAAGCATTATTGTTAGGCCAGCGCGCGTTGCGCCAAAAGCGGCCATTCTCCGGTTATTTGGCCCAAGGTATCGGCATTTGGTTTGCCTTCCAAGTGGGTGTGAACATGGGTGCAGCCTCAGGCTTAATTCCAACCAAAGGCTTAACGATGCCGTTGGTAAGTTATGGCGGCAGTAGCTTATTAGTAAGTTTGGTAGCGGTAGCATTGTTACTGCGCATTGATTACGAGGTGCGCACCGGATATCGCCTTATTCGTTCAGCAGGTGAAGCAGCCCAAACTCCGCAGCGCAATAAACGTAAAACCCGCGGAGGTGCCCGATGAGCCACGTTTTAATTAGCGCGGGCGGCACAGGCGGCCACGTATTCCCAGCCTTGGCGGTTGCGGCAATATTAAAAGAGCAGGGCCATCAAATTACTTGGCTAGGTACTACAGATCGCATGGAAGCGGAATTAGTGCCCGCCCATGGCTATCGCTTTATTGGCATGCAACAACAAGCATTGCGGGGCAAAAGCAAACTTAGTTTGTTGTTAGCGCCTTTTAAATTATTGGCAAGTATTCGCCGTTGCAGAGCGTTGTTAAAACAAGAAAAACCCGATTTAGTACTAGGCTTTGGTGGCTATACCGCTGGGCCTGCGGGAGTTGCAGCATGGAGCTTGAAAACACCGCTTATTATTCATGAGCAAAATGCTATTCCGGGGCTTACAAACAAGTTGCTTGCGCGCTTTGCAACGCGTACCCTGCTCGGCTTTTCGCGAGCGCAGCAGTTTTTAGCGCAGGGTGAATTAGTAGGTAATCCAGTGCGGGCAGAAATTACCGATCTGGATAACACGGTGGCCAACACACGTAATACTGCGGCAGCTTTAAATATTTTGGTTGTGGGGGGCAGTTTAGGTGCGGCGTACTTGAATACCTTGCTACCGGCAGCCTTAGCAAATTGGCAAGGCGGCTCGGTGAATGTGCAACACCAAGCAGGTAAAGGTAATGCGGCAGCAGTGGCTGCAGCCTATGAACAAGCTCAGAAGAATACAGCGGTAAATGTGCAGGTAAGTGATTTTATCACCGATATGGCAGCGGCTTATACGGCTGCGGATATCGTTATTTGCCGCGCAGGAGCACTTACGGTTGCTGAGTTAGCCTGTGCAGGTAAAGCCGCCATTTTGGTGCCTTACCCCTATGCGGTAGACGATCACCAAACTGAAAATGCCAAGGTGTTAAGTGAAGCCGGTGCAGCATTATTGATCCAACAACAAGATTTAACGGCGCAGTGGTTGCTTGAGCAGCTAGCAGACTTAGTAGCTGAACCCGAGCGGTTAACCATCATGCATGCGCAGGCTTTAAAAGCTGCAGAGCCAAATGCTACTGCCCATATTGTGGCGGTGTGTAATGAATATATCGAGCTGCAGGCAGAGCCGGCAGCACATTCAAAAACGGAGCAAACGAGTTTATGACGGTTGCTAAAGAGCAAGCTTTCACCATTGTTAACGTGCCAGAAATGCGCCGCGTACGCTGCATCCACTTTGTGGGGATTGGCGGTGCGGGTATGGCGGGTATTGCAGAGGTGTTGCTCAACCAAGGGTATCAAATTTCCGGTTCAGATATTGCGGAAAACCCGAGCACATTAAGGTTACGCCAGTTCGGCGCCAAGATTGCTATCGGCCATGCGGCTGAGCATGTGGCAAAAGCGAGCGTAATTGTAGTGTCTACCGCGATAAAAGCGGATAACCCAGAATTAGTAGAAGCGCAGCGGTTATTGATTCCAGTGGTGCGGCGGGCAGAAATGCTGGCCGAACTGATGCGTTTTCGCCATGGCATCGCTATTTCAGGAACCCATGGCAAAACAACCACCACCAGCTTGATTGCCAGTATTTTTGCGGAAGCAGAGCTTGATCCAACTTTTGTGATTGGCGGCTTGCTGAATAGTGCGGGCACTAATGCACGTTTGGGCAATAGCAAGTACTTGATTGCCGAGGCCGATGAGAGTGATGCGTCGTTCTTGCATTTGCAGCCGATGGTAGCTGTGGTAACCAATATTGAAGCCGACCATATGGATACCTATGCGGGCGATTTCAATCGTATGCAAGATACCTATATCGAATTCTTGCACAACTTGCCGTTCTACGGCTTAGCAGTAATGTGTATTGATGACGACACCATTACTGGGCTGCTAACGCGCGTGGGTCGGCAAATTACTACTTACGGGTTTTCCGAAAATGCTGATGTGCGGGCCACTACCTATCGCCAAGTAGGTAATCAAAGCCAGTTTGTGGTGCTGCGTAAAGGCCGCGAACCACTCGCTATTGAGCTGAATTTACCAGGCAAGCACAACGCCTTGAATGCGCTAGCAGCTATCGCTGTAGCTACCGATGAAGGCATTGAAGATCAGGCGATTGTCAAAGCATTAGCGAAGTTTGAGGGTATTGGCCGAAGATTCCAGCAATACGGCAGCTTTGCTTGTAATGATGGCGATGCCTTGCTTATCGATGATTATGGCCATCACCCATCTGAGGTGGCGGCAACGGTGGCAGCTATTCGTGCCGGTTGGCCAGAGCGCCGTTTAGTAATGTGCTTTCAGCCACATCGCTACAGCCGCACGCGTGATTTGTATGAAGATTTTGTAGATGTACTTAGTGAAGTAGATGCCTTACTGATGCTGGAAGTGTATTCAGCAGGCGAGGAAGTGGTTGCCAACGCGGATAGCCGTTCGTTGTGTCGTTCTATTCGGCAACGGGGCAAAGTAGAGCCGGTATATGTGAAAGATGTAAGCCAGCTTCCCGAGCGCCTTGCCGAATTAATTCAGCCCGGCGATATCGTGCTTACCCAAGGGGCCGGTAATGTGGGTGGTTTAGCAAAAATACTGAACGAATTGCAACTGGATCGCGAGCGCATGCAAGCATATGAGGGCGCAGAATGAGTAAACACTCGGTAGCTGAATTTGGCAAAGTAGCCGTTTTAGCCGGTGGGAATTCTGCTGAGCGCGAAGTATCGCTGCGTTCAGGTGCTGCAGTGCATGAAGCATTACAAAATGCGGGTGTAAATGCAGTGCTATTTGATCCAGCACAGCAGCCCCTAGCTGATTTAGTAGGCATGGGTGTAAACCGAGTATTTATCGCTTTACATGGCCGCGGTGGCGAAGATGGGCAAATTCAAGGGGCATTAGAAACCTTGGGCTTACCGTACACCGGCAGCGGCATTATGGCTTGTGCACTCAGTATGGATAAAGGCCGCACCAAAGCGTTATGGAAAGGCATGAGCTTGCCAACTGCACCTTCGATAACGGTGCAAAGCTCGCAAATGGGCGCAGTAGATTGCGAGCAATTATTGGCTGAGCTTGGCGGCCAAGTAATGGTGAAGCCAGCCCATGAAGGTAGCAGTATCGGTATGGGTATGGCGCGCAACGCTGAAGAACTAGCAGCAGCGCTTGCTGCGGCAGCAGAATTTGATAGCGATATGCTGGTAGAGGCTTGGTTGAGTGGCCCAGAATACACCGTGGCGATTCTTGGTACGCAAGCATTACCAGCCATTAAAGTGCAAACGCCGCACGCATTTTATGATTATGCGGCCAAGTATCAAGATAATACAACGCAATATATTTGTCCGGCAGAACTTTCTGCAGAGCAGGAACAAGAAGTACGCGCGCTGGCAACGGCAGCCTTTTTTGCGGTAGGCGCTGAAGGCTGGGGACGAGTTGATTTAATGATGAATGGGCACGGTGAATTGCAGTTATTAGAACTGAACACTGTGCCAGGAATGACCGCGAAAAGTTTAGTGCCTATGGCCGCTCGTGAAGTTGGGCTTTCGTTCACAGATTTAGTGCTCGAGGTTCTGGCAACCACAGTGGATGCATAATTCATGGCCAAGGCAGAAGCGCACAAGAACGTTACAGCAGAGCCAAGCCGGTGGGAGTTTGTAACAGGTATAGCAGTGTTCTTGGTGATTGTGCTGGGCTTGGTGATTGGTAGTTATCAGTTATTGCAGTGGGTAACCGATGCCGAGCAAGTGCCACTGGAAGGTGTAATTATTCAGGGCGAGCGGGCATTTACCAGTGATAGTGATGTGCGCGAGGCGATATTAAGTGGTGAAGTAGGCAGCTTTTTCACCGCCGATGTAGATGAGATTCGCCAACGTATTGAAGCATTGCCTTGGGCATATTCAGCTTCAGTACGAAAAGAATGGCCACAGCGGTTGCGGGTGTTTCTGGTGGAGCAAGAGCCCATCGCCATTTGGAACCACGAGTGGATTATTAATCGCCAAGGGGAAGTGTTTTCGGCAGACCCAGCGTTAATAAAGGGCACGGTACCTGAGTTTACCGGCCCGAAAACGGCAGAAACAGAGGTATTGCGGCAGTATCAGCGAATTTCTGGATTATTAGGCATTCATGATCTGCAAATTCGCCGCATTGAATTAAGTGAACGTTTTGCGATTCGAGTATGGCTGAACAATGGCATCGAATTGCAACTCGGTAGAGAAGCACGATTGGAACGTATTCAACGGTTTTTAGATTTGTATCCGTTGATTAAAGCAGAAAGCGAACGGGCCATAGCGTATGCAGATTTGCGCTACGACACCGGGGTTGCCATAGGTTGGCATGAAGAAGAGCCAGAGTAATGGTAACCCATGAAAATACACGTACGGTGATACGTTACTAACTAACGTAATAGATAGGTGAGAGAGCTGTGATCGCAAAATCAGAAACAGACAATATGATCGTTAGCCTCGATGTGGGTACCAGCAAGGTTACCGCACTGATCGGCGAAATTTTACCAGCGGGTGAGCTGAACGTTATCGGCGTGGGCGTAACCCCAGCGCGCGGAATGGATAAAGGCGGGGTAAATGATTTAAACCTCGTAGTGCAATCAATTCAACGTGCCGTAAACGAAGCTGAGTTGATGGCCGATTGTAACGTTTCTACCGTGTATTTGAATATTTCTGGGCGCCACATTGGCTGCCAGAATGAAGATGGCATGGTGCCGATTAATGATGCAGAAGTAACGCCTGATGATGTAGATAGCGTAATTCATGCTGCAAAATCAGTACCTATTGCCCAAGAACGCCGCATTTTGCATGTGTTACCGCAAGAATTTGTGATTGATTCACAAGAAAGTATTAAAAGCCCAGTGGGCATGTCGGGCGTTCGTATGGAAGCGCGGGTACATATTATTACCTGCGCCAATGATATGGCGCGCAACATCGTAAAAGCGGTAGAGCGCTGTGATTTGCGAGTAGAAAGCTTGGTGTTCTCGGCACTCGCTTCTAGCCATGCTGCGCTAACTGATGATGAGAAAGAGCTTGGTGTAGCGTTGGTAGATATGGGCGCGGGCACCATTGATATCAGTATTTTTTCCGGTGGCGTACTGCGCCATACCGCAGTAATTCCAGTAGCGGGTAACCAAGTAACTAGCGATATCGCAAAAATCTTCCGCACGCCATTAAGCCACGCAGAAGAAATTAAAGTGCAATACGCTTGTGCGCTGCGGCAAATGGTAAGCATGGAAGACAATATTGAAGTGCCATCGGTAGGTGGCCGGCCAGCGCGCTCAATGTCTCGGCATACCTTGGCTGAAGTAGTAGAACCGCGCTACCAAGAACTATTTGAACTGGTGCGTGATGAAATTTATGGCAGCGGTTTAGAGGAACAAATTGCAGCGGGTGTAGTACTTACCGGCGGCACGGCAAAAATGGAAGGTGCAGTAGAGTTTGCCGAAGAGATATTTCAGATGCCAGTTCGGCTCGGTTCGCCGATTGGCATTAAAGGCTTAAGTGATTACGTAAGTGACCCGGAGTACTCTACAGGAGTGGGTTTGCTGCGATTTGGTCAGCTGCAAATAGCAGACCAAGAAGCCGAGAATCAACGCTCGCATAAACCACATTGGTTACAGCGAATACAGAGTTGGTTCAAAGGCGAGTTTTAAATCAATAAGAAACTTTGCTTTTTTTGGGGTAACAACAGAAAATACGGGTAAGTGGAGAGGTAACGATTATGAATATGTTTGAATTAAAGGATGATTTCGAAGCCGATGCAGTAATAAAAGTTATCGGCGTAGGTGGTGGCGGCGGTAACGCTGTTCAGCACATGGTTGCTCAGCATATTGAAGGTGTGAAATTCATTGCTGCCAATACCGATGCACAAGCTCTGCGTAAGCACGATGCTGATGTAATTGTGCAATTGGGTAATGAAGTAACCAAAGGCTTAGGTGCTGGTGCGAACCCAGAAATTGGCCGTATCTCTGCTGAAGAGAATCGTGAGCAAATCGCTCGCGAACTGGAAGGTGCAGATATGATCTTCATCGCTGCAGGCATGGGCGGTGGTACTGGTACTGGTGCCGCTCCAGTGGTAGCAGAAATTGCCAAAGAATTGGGTATTCTTACCATTGCGGTAGTAACCAAGCCATTCCCGTTTGAAGGTAAAAAACGGATGGCTGCTGCCGAAGAAGGTATTGCTCAGCTCAGCAAGCACGTGGATTCATTAATCACGATTCCAAATGAAAAATTGCTGAAAGTGTTAGGTAAAGGCACTTCGTTGTTAGATGCATTTGGTGCAGCGAACAACGTATTAATGGGTGCAGTGCAGGGTATTGCCGATCTCATTACTCGCCAAGGTTTAATCAACGTCGATTTTGCTGATGTGCAAGCCGTTATGCGTGAAATGGGCACTGCAATGATGGGTACTGGCGTAGCAAGTGGCCCAGATCGTGCACAAGAAGCGGCACAAATGGCGATTAACAGCCCATTATTGGAAGATATCGATCTTTCTGGCGCGCGCGGCGTATTAGTAAACGTTACTGCGGGTATGGATATGGGCATCGATGAATTCGAAACGGTGGGTAGCGTAATTCGCTCATTCGCATCTGAGAATGCAACGGTAATCGTAGGTACGGTAATCGACATGGAAATGTCTGATGAAATGCGCGTTACGGTAGTTGCTACTGGTATCGGCGCAGAGCGTAAGCCAGATATCTCCTTAGTTGAGAAAAAATCTGATGCACCAGCTACGCGTGCAAGTGGCGGTGGCTATTCACAGCGCCAAGCTACAGCGCCGAAAATCGAAGAGGATATCGATTTTGAGCTGGAAGAAAAACCAGCGCGTAAAACTGGCGAACCAGACATTTTAGACATACCAGCGTTTTTGCGCCGCCAAGCTGATTAATCGGTAACGAGGAATCGCTTGGCAGAGAAGGTGTTTATAGCAAACTGGATTGACCAGTGCTCTACCATTTGGTATAGTATTCGGCCAATTTGCTGAAGGAGGGTTCAGTATGATTAAACAGCGCACCATCAAACAGATGATTGCTACCACTGGAGTTGGCTTGCATAAAGGCAATAAAGTCAATCTAGTGCTGCGTCCAGCTGCGCCAGACACGGGCATTGTGTTCCGTAGGTCTGATCTGAGCCCTATGGTAGAAATTAAGGCATCACCTGAATTGGTGAAAGATACGCGTATGTGTACGTGTTTAATTAACGACGACAACGTGCGTATCTCCACTGTAGAGCATTTGCTTGCTGCAGTAGCAGGAATGGGTATCGACAATCTTATCGTGGAAGTAGATTCCCATGAGATTCCGATTATGGACGGCAGTGCCCACCCATTTATTTACTTGCTGCAATCTGCTGGTATTCAAGAGCAAGCAAAAGCCAAACGCTTTATTAAGGTGAAGAAGCCAATTCGTGTAGAAGAAGACGATAAATGGGCCGAGTTGTTACCCCACCACGGCTTTAAAATCGACTTCGCTATCGATTTCGACCACCCGGCAATTGCTGATACCAATCAAGTAGTATCCATGGATTTCAGCAGCCAGAATTTTATTCGTGATATCAGCCGTGCCCGTACGTTTGGTTTCATGAAAGATATTGAATACCTGCGAGCCAACAACCTAGCATTAGGTGGCGGTTTCGATAACGCAGTAGTGCTCGATGAATTTAGAATACTCAATACCGATGGCCTGCGTTACGACGATGAATTTGTAAAACATAAAATTCTCGATGCAGTAGGTGATTTGTATATGGGCGGCCACAGTATTTTAGGCCACCTAAGAGCCTTTAAATCAGGGCATGCGCTGAACAACAAATTGTTAGTGGCGCTCATGCAACAGCAAGAAGCGTGGGAGTTCACAACATTTGAAGAACCGGCCGCAGAGGCACCAATTAGTTACCTCAGCCCGGTGATGGCATAACAGGAAAGGCCGCTACTTTGTAAGCGGCTTTTTTGCTATTCAAGCGTGGGTTTAATTTGAATATCAAGGCTGCGCACCTGCGCGTCTGGATATTCATTGAATTTCCGCATAATATGCGTTTGTAGTAAACGTATTCGCGTGGCCCAAGCGCCACTGCGAGCATAAACTACAAGGGTTTGTCCTTGTACTGAAAAACAGCGCGAGTTGGCAGCAAGATCAGCAGGCACTGTTTGGCCCCACATTGTTTGTAGGCGTGAGTGTTTCGCATCAGTTGCTTGTAAACGTGCAAGAGTGCTTCCAGATAGAAGCTCCTGCACAGATTTGGGTGTTTTTTTCAGCATTGCAATAAGTATACTTTTAGGTCAGGGAATTGCATGAGTTTAGCAATAATTTACCGCGGTGAGAAAATTCGTTTTAAGCTGCGCTTCACAAAGCGCCGTTTATTATCGTTATTGGCGATTTCTGCGTTCCTATCGGTGGCATATGTGCAGCCTTGGCAAGGAATGGAACGCAATACCTTAGTAAACCAAGAGCGCATTAAATCTAAGCAAATGTCGTTAGCCATGCAATCCGAGGCCGTGCAAGAAGTGCGTGGCCAAGCTCAGCGTGAGTTAACCGCAATGACCATGAAGCTTGGCGAATTGCAGGCGCAAATCATGCGTTTGGAAGCTTTAGGCCAGCGTTTAGCTTCGGCCGCTCAAGTAGATACCAGCGAGTTTAATTTTAATCAGAGCTTACCCGTGGGAGGCCCTGATCAAGTGCTTGGCGAATGGCCAGTAGTAAACGATCACCAGTTGCTTACCGATATCGATTCGGTACTAGAACAATTAGCGAGCCGACAAAAACAACTACGCCTCCTTGAATCTGTGATGCTGAATCACCATATAGAAGAAGAGCGTTTCATTGCTGGGCGGCCAATACAAGAAGGATGGCTTTCTTCGCAGTATGGTTTGCGCAAAGATCCATTCCATGGCAATCCATCAATGCACCGCGGTATCGATTTTGCAGCGCCAGAAGGTTCGCCGATTATTGCCACCGGAGCCGGAATTGTTGCTTTCGCCGGAAGACGCGCAGGATATGGTAAACTAGTAGAAATTGATCATGGCGCTGGTATTCGCACCCGTTACGCACATATGCGAGCCATAAATGTGCAAGTAGGGGATGTGGTTACCCGCGGCCAACAAATTGCAGAAGTAGGCACGGTAGGGCGATCTACAGGCCCACATGTACATTATGAAATCTTGGAAAATGGGCAACACGTAAACCCATCTCGCTTCGTATTTCGGCAATCGCCGGGCGAGTAAGTATTACCAGGGCGCAGCAATCGGCACCCGTTTGCGGTGCCGTTTTATTTTCCTAACACTAAACTGAATTTTTAACAGGAATTTGAATCCCCATGCTAGGTAGTCTTTTTAAACGAGTTTTTGGTAGCCGTAACGATCGTATTATTCGTGGTACCCGCAAACAGGTTGAGCAAATCAACGCCCTTGAAGCTGAATACGAAAAGCTAAGCGATGATGAAATAAAAGCGAAAACTGCCGAGTTTAAAGAGCGATTAGGCAAAGGCGAATCGCTCGAAAAAATGCTCAATGAAGTATTTGCGGTAGCGCGAGAAGCGAGTAAGCGAGTTTTAGAAATGCGCCCGTTCGATGTGCAGCTTGTGGGTGGTATGATTCTCCATGAACACCGCATCGCGGAAATGCGTACAGGTGAAGGTAAAACCCTTACCGCATTGTTACCAGCGTACTTGAATGCCCTTACCGGCCGTGGTGTGCACATCATTACCGTGAACGATTACCTTGCTCGCCGTGATGCGGAATCTAGCCGTCCGTTTTTTCAATTCCTCGACATGACCGTAGGCGTAAACGTTGCCGGCATGCACCCTACTGATAAAAAAGCGGCTTATACCTGCGATATCCTGTACGGCACTAACAACGAATTCGGCTTCGATTACCTACGCGATAATATGGCCTTTACTAAAGATGAGCGCGTGCAGCGTGATTTGCACTATGCAATCGTGGATGAGGTGGATTCAATCCTTATCGATGAAGCACGTACACCGTTGATCATTTCTGGCCCAGCTGAAGATTCTTCAGATTTATATAAGAAAATTAATGATTTGGTGCCGCAATTGCAGCGTCAACCAGAAGAACACCCTGAAGATGCTGAACCTGGTGATTTCACTGTTGATGAAAAAGCACGGCAACTTTACCTTACTGAGCATGGCCAAGAGCATATTGAAGAATTGCTCCGCAGTAACGGTTTAATCGATGAAAATGAATCATTGTATTCAGCGAGTAACATCTCGTTACTGCATCACGTGAATGCGGCGCTACGCGCGCACCATTTATTTAACCGTGATGTAGATTACATTGTGAAAGATGATCAAATCGTAATTGTTGATGAACATACCGGCCGTACCATGGAGGGCCGCCGTTGGTCTGAAGGTTTGCACCAAGCTGTAGAAGCGAAAGAGGGTGTGAAAATTCAGAATGAGAACCAAACGTTAGCATCGATCACCTTCCAGAATTACTTCCGTTTATACGATAAGCTTGCCGGCATGACCGGTACCGCCGATACCGAAGCATTCGAGTTTCAATCAATTTACGGTTTAGAAACCGTAGTTGTACCAACCAATAAGCAGATGATTCGTGATGATCAGCCGGATCTTATCTTCCTTACGGGTGCTGAGAAGTATCAAGCTATTGTGGATGATATCCGCACCCAGCGTGATAACAAACGGCCGGTGTTGGTGGGTACTAGCTCAATTGAAAGTTCAGAGCTGGTATCGCGTTTGCTTACCAAAGAAAAAATTAAGCACAAAGTATTGAACGCGAAATTCCACGAGCAAGAAGCGGAAATTATTGCTCAAGCAGGCCAAGCTGGTGCGGTTACTATCGCTACTAACATGGCTGGCCGTGGTACCGATATCGTGTTGGGTGGTAATTGGCAGGCAGAAGTTGCCGGCATGGATAACCCAACCGAAGAGCAAGTGAAAGCAGCGCGCGTTGAATGGCAAAAGCGCCACGATGCGGTAATTGAAGCGGGCGGCTTGCACATTGTAGGTACTGAACGCCATGAATCTCGCCGTATCGATAACCAGTTACGTGGTCGTGCGGGTCGCCAAGGTGATCCGGGTTCCTCACGTTTCTACTTATCACTTGAAGACAGCTTAATGCGCATTTTCGCTTCCGATCGTATGGCCGGTATGATGAAGCGCCTGGGTATGCAAGAAGGCGAAGCCATTGAGCATCCGTGGGTAACCAAAGCGATTGAAAACGCCCAGCGTAAAGTTGAGCAGCGTAACTTTGATATTCGTAAGCAATTGTTGGAATACGATGATGTAGCCAACGATCAGCGCAAAGTAGTGTACGAGCAGCGTAATGAATTGCTTGATGGCGATGAAATTAAAGAAACCATCGCGGTAATTCGTGAAGATGTTATTAGCCGTATTATCGATGAGTACATTCCACCGCAATCATTGGAAGAAATGTGGAATATCGCTGGCTTAGAAGATCGCTTACGTGCCGATTTTGATTTGGATTTACCATTGCAAGTATGGCTAGATACCGACGATAAGCTGTTCGAAGAATTACTGCGTGAGCGTATTCTTGAAGAAGCAGTAAAAGCTTATGCAGAGAAAGAGCAGCAAGTAGGTGAAAAAGTACTGCGCCACTTCGAGAAAGCGGTAATGTTGCAAAGCTTGGATTCTCATTGGAAAGAGCATTTGGCGGCAATGGACCATTTACGCCAAGGTATTCATTTACGTGGCTACGCGAACAAAAACCCGAAACAAGAATATAAGCGTGAAGCCTATAACTTGTTTACAGAAATGCTGGAATCATTGAAAGTTGATGTAATTGGCATTTTAAGTAAGGTTCGTGTGCGTGCCGAAGAAGACGTAGAAGAGATGGAAGCCAAGCGCAAAGAAGCAGAGCAACGCGCAGCCCGTGAATATCAGCATGCCAGTGCGCCAAGTGCAGATGCACCGAAGCAAGCCGGTGGCCAAGTTGGCCAACCAGCTGGCGCGCCAGTTGTTCGCGAAGGCGAGAAAGTAGGCCGAAACGATCCGTGTCCTTGTGGCTCTGGTAAGAAATACAAACATTGCCATGGCAAGCTTGCATAAGCTGCCATTGGCCTTGAGCTTGAGATTATGAACCCAACTCCCACATCACCGCAGCAGGCTGTTCACGTAGCCGTTGCGGTGGTTGTGAATCAACACGCACAAATCCTAGTAAGTAAACGCGCCAACCATCAGCATCAAGGTGGTTTATGGGAGTTTCCCGGCGGCAAAGTTGAAAACGGCGAGCCTGTGCAAATCGCATTAGCGCGCGAACTCCATGAAGAACTTAATATTAGCCTAAGCAACGCTACCCCATTACTGCAGGTAAGCCATGATTATGGCGATAAATATGTAGTGTTAGATGTGTGGTGGGTAAGCGATTATGCTGGTGAAGTACATGGCAATGAAGGCCAAGAATGGCAATGGGCCGATGCGCAAACCTTGGCAATATTGCCGTTTCCAGCCGCTAATAAACCTATTTTAACGGCTGTACTCGAGCGTTTAGCAAGCTTAGCTTAATGTGTGTGTCGAGTTTTTAACGCCGAGTTGAGTGTATGGCGTTACATCTAGAAGTGCTCGGTTTAATAATCGTCTTCAGGATTAGCAATTGGCGGTAGATCATCGCCCGGAATCCGTTTTTCTTCCGCAGCCCATTCCCCTAAATCAATCATTTTACAGCGCTCTGAACAAAACGGGCGAAACGCTGATTTTTCACTCCATGCCACTTTTTTACCGCAGGTAGGGCAATCAACAACCATTGGGGTGCTCTTCGACATAACTTCTAAAATCCTTAAATACAGCGGGCAAGCTGGAATGGAACCGGGCCACTATGCGCAACGCGCTCAGCATTATCAGCTTGCATAAAACGAATATTGTAACGTTGCCGATGGCCGCTAATTAGCGGATACACGGCAAGCTCTGCAGGAATGCGTAGCCGCAATAGCGAAAGCTTTTCCTCATTCCCTTGCCAGCTACCATTTTCGGCCACCAGATCTTTAAATTCAGTTTGTTCGCGTAACATGGTCATTTCCATGCTCAAAGCATCGCGCAACACGGTAAGTTGCTCTAGCCAGGCGCGGGTATCGGTTACCCTATCTACCGCTGGCTTTTGCAGCCAAAACTGTAAATCAGGTAATTCGTGATGGCATTGCCCACCCATGATACCCATGCGTTGGCGCACATTGCCTAGCAAACGATGATCACGCAACGTATAACCAAACTTATGGCCTTCACAGAGTGCTTGCAGCACCGAGCGCAGTTCGCCATGAATGTCTTGTAGGCGCCGCTGGTCTACAGCAGGGTGATTGAAATAAGCCATTAACTTACTCTCGCGGCGTTCTAAATCTTTGATTAAATCGGCGCGCGTATCGGTGCGATCGAGTAAATCGAGGAGGTTGAATAGGCCGCCAAAAAACAAAGGGTAATTCTCTGAACTTACCTGCTTGGCGGCATGGTTCAGCTGATCAAGTAACGCTTCAATCCGTAAATAAACTCGAACGCGCTCTTCGAGAGGGTGTTCGTATGCTTTCCAGGTCATTTTATTCTTCTTTGTAGAACTGCTTCTCTCATGATAACGAGCTATTTATTCAGTGCAATGGTTTTTCACTCATTTAACGCTTTCAGGTACTGGCTGTGCAGTTTTTCTACTTGCACACGCAAATCAGTAAGCGAACCGCTGTTATCAATAATGTCATCTGCTTTCGCAGTGCGCTCGGCGCGTTTCAGCTGCGCTGCCATAATCGAGAGCACTTGCGCCTCATCAACACTATCACGGTTCACGGTGCGCTGCAGCTGCACCGCTTCGGGAACATCTACCACCAGCACTCGGTTGCATAAATGCTCTAGGCCATTTTCTAACAATAACGGTGCAGAAAGAATTACGTAGGGCGATGTGGCGGCAGCGAGCTGGCGATGGATTTCATCACGAATAGCTGGATGCATAATGCTATTAAGCTGTTGTTTGGCCACATCATCGGCAAAAATAGCGGCCCGTAGCTTGGCCCGATTTAGTGAGCCATCGGCATGTACTATTTCATTGCCAAACTGAGCCACAATGGTTTGCAATACGGGGCTGTTTGGCGCCACGATGGCGCGCGCAATTACATCGGCATCTACCACGGTAATACCTAGCTTTTGAAAATGCTCGGTAGCCGCGCTTTTCCCAGAGCCAATCCCGCCGGTAACACCCACTACCATCATATTACCCAACTCCAATACCACTGATAAATGGGTTGCGCATAAAACAGCGCAATACCGCCGGCAATGGCTAAAAATGGGCCAAAGGGCATCGGCTTACTGTGTTCATGCAAATGCAGCACAATCAGGCCAATGCCATACACGGCGCCTACCAAAGAAGAAAGCAATATTACCAACGGCAGCGCTTGCCAACCGAGCCATGCGCCAATTACCGCCAGCAATTTGAAATCGCCGTAGCCCATGCCTTCTTTACCAGTAATCAATTTGAATGCCCAAAATACCGACCACAAGAACAAATACCCGGCTGCTGCACCAATCAGCGCATCTACTGGGCTTACCGGCAATATGGAAATACTTAACAGCAAGCCAAGCCAGAGCAGGGGCAAAGTGATTTGATCAGGCAACAACATGGTTTGCCTATCGATCATGGTGAGAATTAGTAAGCAATACAGCAGTACGGCGTAGGCTAAGCCCACGTAGCTAAAGCCGAAATGCAGCACTGCAGCCAAGGCAAGCAAGCCAGAAAGTACTTCTACAATTGGATACTGCATGGAAATCTTAGTTTTACAGGCCGAGCACTTACCACGCAGAAACAAATAGCTAAGTAGGGGGATATTTTCATACCACCGAATGCGGTGGCCACAACTTGGGCAGTGTGATGCCGGGTAGGCTAAATTAAAGCGCGTGCGCGGCTCTTCTTCGTTGTGTTCTTGTAGCTCGGTAAAGCTCTCGGCACATTCTTTGCGCCATTGCAGCTCTAACATGCGCGGCAAGCGGGCGATTACCACATTGGCAAAGCTACCAAACACAAGCCCGAGTAGGGTGGCAAACACATACCCTAGCATTGGGTAAACTTGAAAAACTTCCATTCGCTATATCCTTGTTTATACATAACCGGCGGCCGTAGCCCGTATCTTAACGCACTGTTTGGCCAAGCTGAAAGAGTGGCAAATACAATGCCAATAATAACAGTAATACAATAATACTCACGGCTATTAATACAACAGTGGGCAGCAATTGGCTGATTCGTTGCTGTTGCTCGCTAAGCTGCTCGGTAAGTTGGCGCATAGCGAACTGCAGTTGCTGCACAAGTTGCCCGCTTTGCTCGCCAGTGGCGATGGCTTCCAGCAACACCGTGGGCAATATAGTGCGGCTTAGGGTTTGCGCCAAAGTAATACCTTGGCTGAGGTGTTTACTGGCCATGTGCCAATGGTGTTGCCAGTAACCACTGGCAGAAAATCGCGCAATTAGCGCACAGCCTTGCTGCAAAGGAATGCCACTGGCGAGGGTAAGCACCAGCATATCCAGACCATGCAATACATGTTGGTTGCTCCACCATCGGCCCAGCAGCGGTAGAGCATAAATTCTGCTGGCACCACGAAAGCTCAGCATGGCTATGCTAGCTCGGTAGCGAATGAAGAGTAGCAAGAGTGTGGCCGCCACTAGCCCTAGCACCATCTGTTGCTGTATGGCTGGGCTATTCAGTTGCAACAGCAGCGCGGTTAAGGGCGGCAGCGGCACTTCCAACTGCGCATAGATTGCCGCGAATTTAGGTAATAGAAAAAACACCATTAACAATACCGTAAGCCCCGCCACGGCCAACACAATGAGTGGATAGCGCAATGCTGCTCGCATTTGTTGGCGGCGGCTTTGCTCTGCGGTTAAGTTGCTTACCAAGCGCGATAGCACATCGCCTAGCCGGCCGGTTTCTTCACCAATTTTTACCCATGCACAAATCGAATCGGGGAACAGTTGGGGATATTGGCCCATGGCTTTCGCAATACTTAGGCCTTCGTTTAAGGCCCGAACAACCCCCGCGCTGGCGTCGGCCTGTAATTGGGTTTTGCTTTGTTGGTGCAAGTGCATCCATGCTTGGCGATGATCAAACCCAGCACTTAACAAGCTCTGCCATTGATACAAAAACTTGCATAAAAATTGGCTGTTATCTGGTTGGCGATACTGTGTGCCCATAGGCTTGAGTGCCGTTACGCGAATTTTCTGCTCACTCAACGTAAGCGCAGCAGCCTGTTGCGAGCGTGCTTTCAGTAGCCCGCGTTGTGGGCCGGTTTCCGCGTGCAGGCCTTGCCATTTAAACCATACCATAGCAGTTCCTATTGTTCGCTCAACCGTACGCTATCGGTGAATTCACTTAACGAGCTCACCTCAGTGTGTTGTAAGCACTGCCGCAATTGTTGCCAATAGTTGGCTTGCGATGGCCCCGCCAACAAGGCTTGGCGCAACTGCTCATGCATTGCATGCAGCTGAAATACGCCTTGGCGCTGTTTGGCCACGGTAATTAACCGCTGGTTTATCAACAGTTGCAGGCAAGTTGCCAATTGGTAGTTATCTATCCCTAGTTGTTGCAGGCGAATAATAGCGTTCAGCGCCGCGCTAGCATGTAGGGTGGCAAACACTAAATGGCCGGTTTGTGCTGCTTGCACCGCAATATGGGCGGTTTCTGCATCGCGAATTTCGCCCACCATCAACACATCCGGATCTTGCCGCAATAGCGCGCGCAAAGCCGTGGCGAAGGTAAGGCCAATGGCGGGTTTTATTGGTACTTGGTTAACGCCCGCTAAAGCTACTTCTACTGGGTCTTCCACGGTGGCAATGTTCTTGGTTTGCGCGGCAAGAATCTGCAGCATGGCATATAAGGTGCGAGTTTTGCCGCTGCCGGTAGGGCCGGTAACTAGAATAAGCCCTTCTTGCAATTGTAAAGCGCTTTCGGCTTGTTGCAGTTGTTGTGGCAGCATACCCAGCTCGGTAAGTGGCAGTGCCTGTTGGTGGGTTAACTGCAAGCGCAGCACCAGCTTTTCGCCGCGCAACGTGGCAATACTGTTGAGCCGGCAATCGATACACCCTGTGCTCGCGGTAATTTGAATGCGGCCATCCTGTGGCAATCGGCGCTCGGTAGTATCAAGCCCAGCGGCTGTTTTCAACGCGGCAATAATGCGTAAACCTTCATGCTCACTGAGCAGCTGTTGCTGCTCAGGGGGCGCGCTCAGTTCACCTAAAAACCGACACCGCCAACGATAGCCGTTATTCACTGCCTCGAGGTGCAGATCGGAAACACCGCGGTTGGCTTGCGCTTGCAAAAAGGCACTGAGATCTTGGCTGAGTTGATGCATAAATTCATTTGCTCTCTATGGCTTAGGAATGCGGGTGTAGCTGCAGCCGTGAACGATAAGACCAAGCTAAAAACAACGCTATAAACTAGGAACTAAGCGCTGCAGCGCAATGGGGAATACGCATGCCAAGGCCTTCACTGGCACCAAAATCGGAACAGGCAATTAACCATTGCAGTTGGGTTGCGGTAGCAGCGGGGCGCAGCTCTACTTGCAGAGCGTTACCTTGCCCATCACGCACACTTAAAGTGGCGCGAATTGAACCGGCCACCGAGCCTGGGCTAATACTTTCCACGCCTTCTGGGTAGGGTGCGGTAGATACGGGAATACCGCGTTGGCCAAAGCTAGAGCAGGGGGTGAGTGAGCCTTCCATTTGCCAGCACAAATTAATTGCGGTTTGCCATGCCTGCAAACTTACCAGCGCCGTGCCAGCCCGAGCACGTTGGGTATAATCGGTGTACGCGGGTACGGCAAATGAGCTGAGCACGCCAATAATGGCCACCACAATCATGAGCTCAATTAAGTTAAAACCACGGGAATAGGTAAACAACCTCATCAGCAATTCCTTTTGCGAGTAAGAAGTACACCATGAGTAATAGAAGGGAAATGCGAGAGGGTAAAGAAAAGTAGCTCTCGTTCCGCTTTAACTTACAACAAAGTAGTAATGCGCATCGATAAATCCATCGCGTGCACATGCTTAGTTAGCGCGCCCGAAGAAATATAATCTACGCCAGTAGCTGCATACATCGCCAACTGATCACTGGTTACATTGCCAGACACTTCTAATTTGGCTTGGCCACGGGTAAGCTCTACCGCAGTGCGAATATCTTCCAAGCTGAAGTTATCCAACATAATCACATCGGCACCAGCGGCCAATGCCAGCTCCAGCTCGGCAAGGCTTTCAGTTTCTACTTCTACCCAACGGCCGGGGTAATTCTGCCGGGCAGAAGCAATGGCCTGGCGAATGCCGCCGCAGGCCGCTATGTGGTTTTCTTTAATCAAAAAGGCATCAAATAAGCCGATACGATGGTTGCTACCGCCACCACAGCGTACCGCATATTTTTGCGCCAAGCGTAGGCCAGGAATGGTTTTTCGCGTATCTAATAGCTCGGTATTAGTACCTTGTAAATGCTGCACAGCACTGGCTACAGCTGTAGCGGTAGCGGAAAGGGTTTGCAGGAAATTCATGGCGGTGCGCTCGCCAGTTAACAATGCACGCGCGGGGCCATGCAAGCTACACAGCAACTGATTCGGTTGTACGTTATCGCCATCGGCTACGTGCCATTCAACGCTTACGCTATCGCCCAACTGGCGAAATACTTCGTTCACCCAAGCTACCCCACATAGCACACCGGCTTCTCGGGTTATTAGCCGCGCACTCGCTTGTTGCTGCTCGGGAATTAAGCTGGCGGTAACATCGGCATCGGCATTCATTTCGCCACCCAAATCTTCCGCAAGTGCGGCAGTAACTTGGGCTGGAATGCTTTCTAGAAGTGCGGTATCGGTTCCTAAAATTGCAGAACTTAATCGTTCAGAGTGTGCGGTACTCATGCGCAGCAATTACCTTGCAGTTAGTGCGGCTGGGCAACGTTGCCCGAGCCAAAATCAAAAGTTACTGGCGAATCGTTAATACCCGATCGCGTTGGCTAAATTCAAGGGCGCGCAACGCGCTCATGCCCAATAAAACATGGTTGCTATCGTAATCGGGAACAATAGTAGCGGCAACATTATACAGGCGAATCTCGCCAAGTTGCAGCTCTGATATTTCTGTTTGGTAGGCGGTAGCAATGCCACTCGCGGTGCGCACTTGCACCCGTTGGCCGGCCCGCAAGTTTAACGAATCGGCCATCCGGCCAGGAATCGCCACTTGGGTAGCGCCGGTATCGAGCAAAAAGCTTACCTGTGCGCCATTAATAAAACCGTTGGCAATGTAGTGGCCACTGGGATTTTGCTTTAACTCTACTACTGCAGTGCCATTATCGCGGTAGCTCATTACTTGTTGGTTGGGGTTTTCTTTCTTATCCAAAAAGTTATCGAACCATGTGTACAGCACAAACAGCACAGCTATCCAAGCAAACCATGCAAACCAACTGCCTACGCGCTTGGTTGGATCATTCGAGCTAAACATCATTTTCATTGCTGTATATGCCCCACTTTACCTTTACCGATTAAATTCGGATACTGTATGCATCATATCAAGAACATACGCGAACAGCGAAATCATTGAGGTTACTTGTGCTTATTTTGCAACACCACCGATTACAGCCGGTTGCCCACTGCGTATCACCCCACGCCGATGCGCGGCCCGATAGTACCGATATTAGCTTGCTCGTAGTGCATGGCATTAGTTTGCCAGCTGGCCAATTTGGTGGCCCTTACATTAACGATCTATTTCTAGGCTGCTTGGATTGTAATGCCCATGAAGATTTTGTAGTACTACAAGGATTACGTGTTTCCGCCCATTGTTTGATCAGGCGCGATGGCAGTATTGTGCAGTATGTTGATTTCGATCAGCGTGCGTGGCACGCCGGCGTTTCAGAATGGCAGGGGCGCGAACGCTGTAATGATTTTTCCATCGGTATCGAACTTGAGGGAACGGATAACACCCCCTACACTGAATTACAGTATCGATCGTTAGCGGCAATGGCGGCAGTTATTCAAGAAAACTATCCGGCCATTACTGATTCGCGTATTGTTGGCCATGAAGATATAGCGCCTGGGCGCAAAACAGACCCAGGCCCGGCATTTAACTGGCATCATTTTCGTACCCTTTTGCAAGCGCAAAAGGCCATTAATAACACAAGGAAATAATCAACATGATCGTGTTTTCGTTATTTATAGCGTTAATTTTGGAGCGCCTCCGAATAACACCCGATATATGGAAATTAACCGCCATTGCGGAACGTTGGGATCGCTGGCTTAGCGAGAAAGATGATGTAAGCAGTTGGCGTGAGCATGATCTATTCGGTCCGTTATTGGTGTTAGCGCCGGCGATTCTGCTGGCGCTGCTGATGTGGATTAATAGCAGCGTGCTAGCAGCGGTATTAGTGAACATTGTTGTACTTACATTAGTGCTCGGTTGTCGGCCGCAGCGAGCAGCATTGCGGGCGTATTTTCTAGCAGCAAAGCGGGGCGATGACGAAGAAATGCAAGAGCACATGCAAGCAATTCGCTATCCGGCAGATACGGAACTCCGTGTAGGGCAACAATTGGTGTGGCTAAATTTCCGTTATTACGCGGCGGTATCGCTGTGGTTCATTATTTTAGGCGCACCCGGTGCGTTAGCCTATGGCTTGCTGCGTGAACGTGCAGAAGTATTTCCAAAGCTATTAGCTTGGGTAGAATGGTTGCCACTGCGCATTGCGGCGTTTGGCTATTTACTCGTAGGGCATTTCACGCGCGGTTTGGCGGCTTGGTTAGATATTCTGCCAAAAGGTATTCATGAGCCAGAACAGCAATTGAATAGCGTTGCCGTAGCCGCTGAAGATATTGATGTGGAAGAAGATGATGAGGTGGTGGAAGCCGAGATTTTAGTGGCTTTAGCGCGCCGCAATATGATTTTAGTGTTGGTGGCGGTGGCCATTCTTACCCTCTTCGGTTGGGTGGTATGACCAATTGGGTAGTTTAAAATACTTGGGTTTTTGCTAAAACAGCGTTATAATCTCGCTCAAGTGGTAAATTGGTAATACCAATTATTCGTGAGGTGGCAGTTTTCCTAGCCGGAAAGCTGCCACTCGCACAAAACCAAATGGGAAATGAATGATTCAACGCGTAGCGCAAACCAAGCTTTCCGATATTATCGTTGCTCAAATAGAAGCAATGATAGTTGATGGCACCTGGGGGCCAGGCGAACGCTTGCCTTCTGAGCGTGAGCTAGCGGTGAAATTTGCGGTTTCCCGCCCTTCGTTACGAGAAGCCATTCAAAAGCTAGAAGCCAAACGCTTACTTTCGCGGCGCCAAGGCGGCGGAACCTACGTAAGCGGTGCACTTGATCAGCAAGTAAGCGAGCCATTGTTCGAATTACTTGCACGCCACCCCGAATCACAATTTGATTTACTCGAATTTCGCCACGCATTAGAGGGCGTTTCCTCTTTTTACGCGGCGATGCGCGGTACCGATACAGATTTAGTACACATCGCGGAAAGCTTTGCGGCGATCCGCGAGCTGCGCGAAAGCAGTATAGAAGAACAAGCAAAAGCATTAATGGTGTTTTATGCCAGCATCGCGGAAGCTTCGCACAATGTGGTGTTATTGCACCTTGTGCGCGGTATGCGCGAATTGCTGCAAGAAAATATGCGCCGTAATTTAGAAATTCTTTCCCAACGCAGTGATGTGCGGGAGCAGTTACATATTCATCGGCAAGCAATTGTTGATGCAATTATTGCACGAGAGCCTGAGCAAGCACGGGATGCCTGCCACCAACATTTGGCTTATATTGAAGGAACGTTATTACACCTGAATCGGGAGCACACCCGGCTGCAACGAGCGTTGCGGCGGAGTGAACCGTTATCCACTCCAGCGGAGAAGTAAGGAATTACTATGTCAGATTTAGATCAACACGATATTGATCAGCAAGAAACACAAGAATGGCTTGATTCACTAGAAGCCGTACTTGATGCTGAAGGCCCAGAGCGGGCGCATTTTATTCTTGAGCAGCTGATTGATAAAGCGCGCCGCAGTGGTGCGTATTTGCCGTATCAGCCTACTACTGCCTACCTGAATACCATTCCAGTTAGCCAAGAGCCAGTAATGCCGGGCGATCATACCTTGGAAGCGCGGATTCGGGCAGCGATTCGCTGGAACGCATTGGCGATGGTATTGCGGGCTTCGAAGAAAGATCTAGAGCTTGGCGGCCACATTTCCAGCTTTGCTTCTTCAGCCATGTTGTACGATGTGGGCTTCAACCACTTCTTCCGTGCTCCAGGTGAAGATGGCGGCGATTTCTTATTTATTCAGGGCCACGTTTCGCCAGGTATTTATGCCCGGGCGTTCCTTGAAGGCCGGCTTACCGAAGAGCAACTGGATGGCTTCCGCCAAGAAGTAGATGGCACCGGTATTTCTTCGTATCCGCATCCGAAGTTGATGCCAGATTTCTGGCAGTTTCCAACCGTATCTATGGGCCTTGGCCCAATGCAGGCAATTTATACCGCGCGTTTCTTGAAGTACCTTACCGATCGCGGCATTAAAGATTGCTCGAACCAGCGCGTATATTGCTTCTTAGGCGATGGCGAAGTAGATGAGCCAGAAAGCTTAGGTGCCATTGGTTTAGCTACCCGT
Organism: Aliidiomarina sp.; assembly: GCF_047920995.1. Lineage (NCBI taxonomy): Bacteria > Pseudomonadati > Pseudomonadota > Gammaproteobacteria > Alteromonadales > Idiomarinaceae > Aliidiomarina > Aliidiomarina sp. The sequence goes on along the minus strand of NZ_JBLRWZ010000012.1, from coordinate 5,745 downwards.
GAAGGTTTGGATAACCTTACCTTTATCGTGAACTGTAACTTACAGCGCTTAGATGGCCCGGTACGTGGTAACGGCAAAATCATTCAAGAGCTGGAAGGCACATTCCGTGGTGCTGGCTGGGAAGTAATTAAAGTAATTTGGGGCCGCTACTGGGATCCGCTGTTATATCGAGATACCGAAGGTAAGCTTGCCGAAATTATGCAAACCAGCGTAGATGGCGAATACCAAAACTACAAAGCGAAAGGTGGTGCGTATACCCGCGAGAAATTCTTCGGCAAAACGGAAGAAACTAAAGCGATGGTGGCCAACCTTTCTGATGAAGATATTTGGCGCTTAAACCGTGGTGGCCACGATCCAGTAAAAGTGTACGCGGCTTACCATAAAGCAGTGAACACCAAAGGCCGGCCACAGGTTATTTTGGCGAAAACCGTAAAAGGTTACGGCATGGGTGCTGCGGGTGAAGGTAAAAACGTAGCGCACCAAGTGAAGAAAATGGATGTAGAAGCCATTAAGCACTTCCGCGATCGCTTCAACATTCCAGTTAAAGATGAAGATTTAGAAGAAATGCCGTTCTATCGCTTCCCAGAAGATAGCGAAGAAATGAAGTATATGAAGGAACGCCGCGAGAAGCTGGGTGGCTTTATGCCAGTGCGCCGCGCTGAAACCGATAAAGATCTCGAGATTCCAGCATTGAAGATTTTTGATGCGGTATTGAAAGGCTCAGGCGATCGGGAAATTTCTACCACTATGGCGTTTGTACGTGTACTTACGGCATTGCTGAAAGATAAGAAAATTGGCCAGCGCATTGTGCCAATTATTCCAGATGAAGCGCGTACTTTTGGTATGGAAGGCTTGTTCCGCCAAGTAGGTATTTATTCTAGCCAAGGCCAGAAATATACCCCACAAGATGCAGATCAAGTGGCCTACTATCGTGAAGATAAAAAAGGCCAGGTACTGCAAGAAGGGATTAACGAACTAGGTGCAATGGCATCGTTTGTGGCAGCGGGTACTAGCTACTCTACCAACAACGAGCCGATGATCCCGTTCTACACTTATTACTCAATGTTTGGTTTCCAACGTGTAGGTGATTTAGTGTGGGCCGCTGGTGATAGCCAAACTCGTGGTTTCTTGATTGGTGGTACGGCAGGCCGTACAACCTTGAATGGCGAAGGCTTGCAGCACCAAGATGGCCACAGCCACTTGCATTTCGGTACCGTGCCAAACTGTATTACCTACGATCCAACCTATGGCTACGAAGTAGCGGTAATTGTGCACGATGGTATGCGCCGCATGTATGGTGAGCAGGAAAACGTGTTCTATTACCTAACGGTGCTGAACGAGAACTACAAGCAGCCAGAAATGCCAGAAGGTGTTGAAGAAGGCATTCTGCGTGGTATTTACCAGCTAGACGAAGTGAAGCCGAAGAAAGCGAATGGCAAAGTACGCTTATTAGGTTCGGGTTCTATTTTGCAGCAAGTACGTAAAGCAGCCAGCATATTGGCCGATGATTTCGGCGTACAGGCAACCGTGTTCAGCGCTACCTCGTTTAACGAACTTGCGCGCGATGGTTTGGATGTAGAGCGTTACAACATGCTGAATCCAAGCAAGAAAGAGAAAAAGGCTTACATTACTGAGTTACTTGAGAAAACCGAAGGCCCTGTAATTGCAGCAACGGATTACATGAAGCTTTACGCCGATCAAGTACGTGCATGGGTGCCAGCGCCGTATCGCGTATTAGGTACCGATGGCTTCGGTCGTTCAGATAGCCGCGAGAACTTGCGCCGCCACTTTGAAGTGAGCCCAGAGTACATCGTATTGGCAGCACTTTCTGAGCTAGCGAAAGCAGGGGATATCGATAAGAAAGTAGTAACGAAAGCCATTAAAGATTTCGGTATCGATGTAGATAAAGCGAACCCACTCAACGCGTAAGGAGAACATGATGGCTGATGCAAAAGAAGTTAAAGTTCCCGACGTTGGTGGGGAAAGTGTAGAAGTAATTGAAGTATTGGTAAGCGAAGGCGATAACGTTGATGCAGAAGATTCACTGGTAACAGTGGAATCGGATAAAGCCTCGATGGATATCCCTGCGCCATTTGGCGGCGTAGTGAAAAGCCTGAAAGTGAAAGTGGGCGATAAGATCAGCGAAGGTGATTTGCTGGCGCTTATGGAAGCTGCAGATTCTGGCTCTGATGAAGAGGCCGATGAGAAAGCTGAAGCGCCAAAAGAAGAGAAAGAAGAGAAAGAAGAGAAAGAAGAAGCGCCGAAAGAAGACGCTGAGAAAGAGACACCAAAAGCTGATGCTAAGCCGAAGAAATCGTCTGGCGGTAGCAAAGTAATTGAAGTAAGCGTGCCTGATATCGGTGATTCCGGCGAAGTTGATGTTATCGAAGTATTGGTTAGCGAAGGCGATGAGGTATCGGAAGAAGATGGCCTAATTACCCTAGAAACCGATAAAGCCACCATGGATGTGCCTAGCCCACGAGCCGGTAAAGTGAAAAGCTTGAAAGTGAAAGTGGGTGATAAAGTAAAAGAAGGCTCGTTAGTGCTAGAGCTGGAAATCGCTGGTGAAGATGATGGCGAGGAAGAGGCTGATAGCGCAGATTCTAGCTCTGATACGCAAGAAGAAAAGAGCTCGAAAAGCGAAGCTGATTCGAAAACAGACACAAGCGAAAGCGATGCGAGCAGCAGTAGTGAGCGCAGCTCTGGAAGCAGAAAAGAGCCGCCAGTGCCCGATCATCCGCTGGGCCGCAAAGGCAAAGCCGATGCATTGGTACACGCTTCACCGGCAGTGCGCCGGGTAGCACGCGAGTTTGGGGTAGATCTTAGCAAGGTTTCTGGCACCGGCCCGAAAAACCGCGTACTGAAGCAAGATGTGCAAGAGTTTGTGAAATACGAGCTTTCACGGCCAAAAGCATCTTCAGCACCAGGCACCGGTGGCGAAGGCGGCTTGCAAGTGATTGCCCAGCCAAAAGTAGATTTCAGCAAGTTTGGTGAAATTGAAGAAGTAGAAATGACCCGTATTCAGCGTATTTCGGGGCCAAATCTACATCGCAACTGGGTAACCATTCCACATGTAACGCAGTTTGATGAAGCAGATATCACCGAGCTAGAAGCATTCCGTAAAGGTGAAAACGAGCAGTTAGCGAAGCGCAAAGCCGATGTGAAGTTCACGCCACTGGTATTCATTATGAAAGCCCTGGCGAAAGCATTAGCCGAGTTCCCGCAGTTCAATTCTTCATTGCACGAAGATGGCGAGCACCTGATTATGAAGAAGTATATTCATATCGGTATCGCGGTAGATACGCCAAAAGGTTTGGTAGTGCCAGTAATTCGTGATGTAGATAAGAAAGGCATTGTGGAGCTTTCACGTGAACTCGCCGATGTAAGCATTCGTGCCCGCGATGGCAAATTGAAATCAGCCGATATGCAAGGTGGCTGTATGTCAATTTCTAGCCTAGGTGGCATTGGTGGTACTGCGTTCACGCCAATCGTTAATGCGCCAGAAGTAGCTATTTTGGGCGTATCGAAAAGCGATTTCAAACCGGTATGGAATGGTAAGGAATTCGAGCCACGCTTAATGCTGCCGCTCAGCCTTTCTTACGACCATCGGGTAATAGACGGCGCGCTCGCAGCACGCTTTACTGTGTACCTGAGCAGCGTACTAAGCGATATCCGGAAAATTATACTCTAGGCAAGACGTACCGAGGTTTTCTCGGTACAATATTGCCCGAAAAGTGAATTACAAAGCGAATTGCGTGGTTGAAAGCAGAAATATCCTCATCAGCTACGCCATTGGCAAACAGAATAGGGGTGAACATGAGCAACGAAATTAAAACACAGGTTGTAGTTCTAGGCGGTGGCCCTGGTGGTTACTCAGCAGCGTTCCGTGCAGCCGATTTAGGTTTAGATGTAGTTATCGTAGAGCGTTACAACGTGTTAGGCGGTGTGTGCTTGAACGTAGGCTGTATCCCTTCAAAAGCATTATTGCATTTGGCCAAGCACATTGATGATGCAAAACACCTAGGCGACACCGGTGTTTCGTTTGCTGAGCCAAAAATCGACCTCGATAAAATTCGTGAGCACAAAAGCAAAGTAGTAAGCCAGCTTACTAACGGCCTTGGGCAAATGTCGAAAATGCGTAAAGTGCAAGTGGTTACCGGTAAAGGTGAATTCACTGGCGCTAACGAACTAAAAGTTACTGGCGATAAAGAAACAGTAATCAAGTTCGATAACGCGATTATTGCTGCCGGTTCACAACCTGTAGAATTGCCGTTCATTCCACATGACGATGAGCGTATTTGGGATTCTACCGATGCGTTAGAACTACCATTCGTACCGAAGAAAATGTTGCTTCTTGGCGGTGGTATTATCGGCTTGGAAATGGGCTGTGTATACAGCGCATTAGGCTCTAAGCTAGATGTAGTTGAGTTCATGGACCAGCTAATTCCAGCAGCCGATAAAGATTTAATTAAAGTGTTTACCAAATCGATGAAATCGAAATTCGATAACATCATGTTGGAAACCAAGGTAACTAAAGTAGAAGCCAAGAAAGATGGCATTCACGTAACCTTCGAAGGCAAAAACGCCCCAGAAAAACCAGTGAAATACGATGCTGTACTCGTAGCTGTTGGCCGTACACCAAATGGCGGCAAGTTGGGTGCAGATAAAGCTGGCGTAAAAGTTACCGATAAAGGCTTCATTGAAGTAGATAAGCAATTGCGCACCAACGTAGAGCACATCTTCGCTATTGGCGATATCGTTGGCCAGCCAATGCTTGCCCACAAAGCCGTACACGAAGGCCACGTAGCTGCCGAAGTTATTTCTGGTAAGAAGCACTTCTTCGATCCAAAAGTAATTCCTTCAATCGCGTACACCGATCCAGAAGTTGCATGGGCAGGTTTAACCGAGAAAGAAGCCAAAGAGCAGAATATTGCCATTGAAACCGCGGTATTCCCTTGGTCTGCTTCTGGCCGAGCAATTGCTTCAGGCGCAACCGATGGCTTTACGAAATTGATTTTCGATAAAGAAACCCATCGAATTCTTGGTGGCGCAATGGTTGGTGCACACGCCGGCGAACTACTTGGCGAAGTGTGCTTAGCAATTGAAATGGGTGCCGATGCAGAAGACATCGCGTTAACTGTACACGCCCACCCAACCTTACATGAATCAGTAGGCCTAGCCGCTGAAGTAATGGAAGGTTCAATCACCGATTTACCAAACAAGAAAGCGAAGAAGAAGTAATTTCTAGCTTTTGAACGCTTAGTGGCTGTGGTGAGAAACCCTACCCGCTAAATCTAATTAAGGCCTTCGATGATGCAAATCATTGTTAGGCCTTTTTTGTTGCACTAACTCCACGAACTACAGCAACTCACAAAGATATTCAAGCGTGCGCAATAACGCGCAACCCAATTCTCGTTATCAACTTGCCCTTCTGCAAAAAAAGCCGTAATGTTAACAACTTGTAATTTAAACAACCCAGATACTGAGCATCGCTACCGGAATTAATGCGCACGCACACTATCTATAATAAACAGGAACGCTCACTTTTACGCCGAGCACTACAGGGACGCATTTCATTATTCTTCTTTAATTTCAATGCCCCTTATGTTTTTTTAACGCTCTGCCATGCGCTGCAAAGTGTGCGTGCTTTATATACAAATGTTAGCATTCAAAGAGGTGTTGAGTGAAAGATGGATTTATAGCTCTAGTACCAATTGTCGGTTTTTTTGGCGTGATAATAGGGGC
>NZ_JBLRWZ010000011.1:0-68166 GCF_047920995.1 Aliidiomarina sp. | reverse complement strand
GAGCCATGATCAAACTCTTCAATTAAAAGTGCTTGATGCAAAGTGCTTCACTTTGCTAATCCCGAAGAACTAACAAACAAAGCCGCTCAACTTTATGAATTTCTGGTTACTTATATATAAGCAACTTGTCACTCGAAAGCTGAACCTTGGTATGAAAGTAAACTTTCATACCTGCCACCGAAGTGGCTTTGGTTGATGCTTTTCTTGCGCAAGTGCCCACACAGATTACTTGGCTTGATATATTGTTAAAGAACGTTGCTCGGCTCAGTGGAGCTCGTAGCAGGGAAGCGAATTTTACGCGACCCAGTGAGGAAGTCAAGACCTTGATTTCATATTTTTGAATCAAATTTCGCAACTTCATTTACCCGAAGGTTTTTCTTGCTGCGCTTGTCTTTCTCGTGGTTGACACCTCGGTGACAACGGAGGCGAATTATAGAGATCAAATTGAAAGTATCAAGATCTTTTTATACAAAAGTAATCGTTCGGATGTTTTTCATACAAGATGCTGGAAACATGACCGCTTTCTGTCCTGAAAGATTAAATATCTACAAGCCACAGAAGAGATCTTTAGCTTTTATCTAAGACAGTAAACACTCTCTATCGTGCCGATCTAATCCCTAAAGTTTTCGAATTGTAGTGGTAACTCAATATCAGACTTCTTTAATAGCGCGATTGCTTCTTGCAGGTCATCACGTTTCTTACCATTAACTCGAACTTTATCACCTTGTATCGAAGCCTGAACTTTTAACTTATTCTCTTTAATCAATTTTATGATCTGCTTAGCAATAGGCTGATCTATCCCCTGCTTAAAGGTGACATTGAAACTGAATGTTTTGCCACTATGTATAGGTGTATCTTCGATATCAGCACCTGCAAGTGATATTGCTCTTTTCGTACATTGGCCTCTGAGTATCTCCAACAACTGCCGCACTTGGAAATCGGATTCAGATTTGAGCTGTACTATTAGATCGTTCAATTCAAGCTCGGCAAGCACACCGCGAAAGTCGAAGCGCGTAGTTAACTCTCGATTAGCATTATCTACCGCGTTTTTTAACTCAACTTTGTCAATTTCAGAAACGATATCGAAACTAGGCATATAAATTTCTCTTTGTTTTAATGTCTGCAATAAGAACGAAACTATAGTGGATTTTAAAATGAAACTTTGTGCAAATACAAAGTATAAACCGCTAAAAACAAAAACGGAGCCATAAGGCTCCGTTTTATTTATATCCGAAATAAGTAACTTATTCTTCAGTTACTAGTTCTTCAACATTTTCTTCTGCGTTAACAGGTCTATCAACTAACTCGATGAAAGCCATCGGCGCGTTGTCACCAGCACGGAAACCACATTTCAGGATCCGGGTGTATCCACCTGGACGATCTGCAAAACGTGGGCCAAGCTCGTTAAACAACTTACCTACTACTTCTTTATCACGAGTGCGAGCAAACGCTAAACGACGGTTTGCTACGCTATCCTGTTTTGCCAATGTAATCAAAGGTTCGATTACTCGGCGCAGCTCTTTCGCTTTTGGAACAGTGGTTTTGATCACTTCGTGACGAACCAATGAACTAGCCATGTTACGGAACATAGCCTGGCGATGGCTGCTGTTACGGTTAAGTTGACGACCACTCTTACGATGGCGCATACCAATACCCTTCTCAGTAAATCTTCTACTTAGGCGACCTTAGTCGTCTTCCATCAAACTTGCTGGAGGCCAATTTTCTAGGCGCATACCCAGTGACAAGCCACGTGATGCAAGAACGTCTTTGATTTCGGTCAGCGATTTCTTACCGAGGTTTGGAGTTTTCAATAACTCAACCTCTGTGCGCTGAACTAGATCACCAATATACTGAATCGCTTCCGCTTTCAGACAGTTTGCAGACCGGACAGTCAGCTCTAGATCGTCGACCGGACGCAAAAGAATCGGATCAAATTCCGGCTTCTCTTCTTTCTCTTCTGGCTCACTTACATCGCGAAGCTCTACAAACGCTTCTAGCTGTTCAGCTAAAATTGTTGCTGCACGACGAATTGCCTCTTCAGGATCAATCGTTCCGTTGGTTTCCATATCGATAACCAACTTATCCAAGTCTGTACGTTGCTCTACACGTGCCGCATCGACATTGTATGCAATACGCTCAACTGGACTAAACGAAGCATCTACCAAAAGCCGTCCGATAGTACGCTCTTCATCTTCATTCTGCTGACGAACATTAGCAGGGACGTAACCACGACCGCGTTCAACTTTTAAGCGCATCGAAAATTCGATATCGCCAGTTAAAGTACAGATCAGGTGATCTGGGTTACAGATTTCCACATCACCATCAGTGGTAATGTCACCTGCAACTACCGGGCCTGAACCCGACTTGATTAAAGTTAACGTAGCTTCGTCTTTGCCGTTCAGTTTGACAGCCAGACCTTTTAGGTTGAGCAGAATTTCGATGATATCTTCCTGCACACCCTCTTTCGTGCTGTATTCATGCTGCACGCCATCAATCTCTACTTCAGTTACCGCACAACCTGGCATTGAAGAGAGAAGGATACGACGCAGTGCATTACCCAGCGTATGACCAAATCCACGCTCCAACGGCTCAAGAGTAACCTTGGTGCGATTGGTGCTGATTTGCTCGATATCGACGAGCCGCGGTTTCAGAAATTCGGTTACAGAACCCTGCATTGTGTCCTCTCTTTATGCTGAGGCCTTACTTAGAGTAAAGCTCTACGATCAACTGTTCGTTAATTTCGGCAGACAAGTCAGTCCGTTCTGGGAGACGTTTAAAAGTGCCTTGCATTTCTTTGGCATCTACTTCTACCCATAATGGTTTCTCACGCTGTTCTGCAAGCTCTAGTGCAGCACTGATGCGTGCTTGCTTTTTAGCTTTTTCGCGAACGCTGACCACGTCTTCAGGACTAACCTGGAACGATGGAATGTTCACTACACGACCATTAACTACGATCGCTTTGTGACTAACCAACTGACGCGCTTCAGCACGAGTTGACGCAAAGCCCATCCGGTATACTACGTTATCAAGACGAGACTCGAGTAACTGTAATAAGTTTTCACCGGTGTTGCCTTTTAACCGCGCAGCTTCTTTATAGTAGTTGCGGAATTGCTTCTCAAGAATGCCGAATATACGACGAACTTTTTGCTTTTCACGCAGCTGAAGGCCGTAATCAGATAAACGACCGCGACGAGCGCCGTGTTGACCTGGTGCATTCTCCAGCTTACATTTTGAATCGATTGCACGAACACCGCTCTTAAGGAAGAGGTCGGTACCTTCGCGACGACTCAGTTTGAGTTTTGGACCCAAATATCTAGCCATGTTCTTTCTCCAACTATCGTTTCACGCCAATTAAACGCGACGTTTTTTAGGCGGACGACAACCGTTGTGAGGAATCGGTGTCACATCGGTAATGTTTGTGATTTTATAACCGACAGCATTCAAGGCACGAATCGAAGATTCACGACCTGGACCTGGTCCTTTCACGAACACTTCCAAGTTTTTCAACCCATATTCCTTCGCCATTTCACCAGCACGTTCTGCAGCTACCTGAGCAGCAAACGGTGTGGATTTACGTGAGCCACGGAAACCTGAACCACCAGCGGTAGCCCAAGATAACGCATTGCCTTGACGATCGGTAATTGTCACGATGGTGTTGTTAAAAGACGCATGGATGTGCGCCATTCCATCAGTCACTTGCTTTTTAACGCGTTTCCGAGCGCGAGTAGGTGTTTTAGCCATTTTCGCTTCTCCTTACTTACGAATCGGTTTACGCGGACCTTTACGGGTGCGCGCATTTGTTTTAGTGCGCTGACCACGAAGAGGTAAGCTGCGACGATGACGAAGTCCACGGTAACAACCGAGGTCCATCAGACGCTTAATATTCATTGATACTTCGCGACGCAAATCACCTTCTACACTGTATTTGGCAACTTGTTCACGAATTACGTCGATTTGTTCCTCTGACAAAGAGCTGAGCTTTGTATCTTCTGCTAGACCACAGGCAGCTAAAATCGCTTTAGAGCGAGTTAAGCCAACACCGAAGATCGAAGTCAAAGCGATCACAGCATGTTTATTGTCAGGGACGTTAATGCCAGCTATACGGGCCACTAACATATCTCCTATAGTTTAATGGGCACCAGTTGAAAAGCCCGTTAGGATACTCAACCGGTATATTTTTTGCAATTTTTTACAAATAGCAAAATATCACAGCCCGAGTATACCTCGGACTGTGAAACTCTTAACCCTGCCGCTGTTTATGCTTAGGGTCAGTACAAATTACACGAACTACGCCGTGACGTTTGATGACCTTGCAGTTGCGGCAGATCTTCTTAACGGAAGCACGTACTTTCATTGCTAATCTCCGTAAACAACGACCTTAGCGGCCGTAGCCCTTAAGGTTCGCTTTTTTGAGCACAGACTCATATTGATGTGACATCAAATGGGTCTGAACTTGAGCCATGAAATCCATGATAACAATTACGATAATCAATAATGATGTACCGCCAAAGTAGAACTGAACGTTCCAAGCGATCATCATGAACTCAGGGATCAAACAGATAAATGTAATATACAGAGCACCAGCTAAAGTCAGTCGTGTCATTACTTTGTCAATGTAGCGGGAGGTTTGTTCCCCTGGACGAATCCCTGGAATGAACGCACCTGATTTTTTCAAGTTATCTGCTGTATCGCGCGGGTTAAAAACTAGCGCAGTATAGAAGAAACAGAAGAAAATAATCGCTGCTGCGTATAGCATAACATATAACGGTTGCCCTGGGGATAGGGTAAGCGCAACGTTTTGCAATACTTCTGCAACACCACCTTCACCCTGCCCAAACCAAGTCGCAATTGTACCTGGGAACAAAATGATGCTTGACGCGAAGATCGGTGGAATAACACCAGCCATATTAACTTTCAATGGCAAATGTGATGATTCCGCTGCAAACACTTGACGCCCTTGTTGGCGCTTCGCATAGTTCACAACGATACGACGCTGTCCACGCTCTACAAACACTACAAAATAAGTTACGGCAAATACTATAACCGCAATCAACAACAGAAGTAACATGTGCAGGTCGCCCTGACGTGCTTGCTCTGCTGTTTGACCAACTGCTGAAGGCAAGCCTGCAACAATTCCGGCAAAGATGATAATTGAAATACCGTTCCCTATTCCACGCTCAGTAATTTGTTCGCCTAACCACATCAGGAACATAGTTCCCGTAACTAAGCTCACTACCGCTGTGAAATAGAACGCAAACCCTGGGTTGGCTACCAAACCTGGAATTAGATTTGGTAGGCCCGTTGCAATACCAATGGATTGCATGGTTGCTAGAACTAATGTACCCCAACGCGTATATTGGCTAATCTTACGCCGGCCCGCCTCACCTTCTTTCTTAAGCTCAGCTAACTTTGGATGAACCACAGATAGCAATTGCATAATAATTGAAGATGTAATGTACGGCATAATGCCAAGCGCAAGTATTGAAGCTCGCTCGAGAGCACCACCGCTGAACATGTTAAACATGGCCACGATGGTACCCTGTTGCTGCTCAAATAAATCTGCCAATACGGCTGCATCTATCCCAGGAATCGGCACAAAAGACGCGGCACGAAATACAATGATCGCTCCCAAAACAAAAAGTAAGCGTACTTTTAATTCTGATAGACCGCCTTTCGCACTGTTTTTTTCCAATCCTGGTCTAGCCATGGGTCAATTATCCTTCGACTTTGCCGCCGGCCGCTTCGATTAACTCGCGCGCACCTTTAGTAACTTTAACGCCCTGTACAGTAATAGCACGGTTGATTTCACCAGACTTGATCACTTTCACGAACAAGATGTTCTTCTTGATCAAACCTGCTTCCTTCAACGTGTCTACGGTCGCTGTTTCACCAACTAATTTAGCTAGTTCACTCAACGTTACTTCCGCAGTTTGCATTGCTTTACGTGAAGTAAAACCAAACTTAGGTAAGCGACGTTGCAATGGCATTTGGCCACCCTCGAAACCAGGACGAACAGTGCCGCCTGAACGAGATTTTTGACCTTTATGACCACGACCACCTGTTTTGCCAAGACCTGAACCAATACCACGTCCGCGACGCTTCTTGTCTGTCTTTGCACCAGGAGCAGGAGAGAGAGAATTCAAAAACATGTCTTACTCCTCTACCTTAACCATGTAATTAACCCGATTAACCATGCCGCGAACAGAAGGAGTATCTTCTAGTTCAACTGTATGGTTAATACGGCGCAGACCCAAACCAACTAAAGTGGCTTTGTGCTTTGGTAAGCGGCCAATTGAGCTTTTAGTTTGAGTAACTTTAATTGTCTTATTCGCCATTGTTCATTACCCCACGATTTGGTCAACAGACAGTCCGCGCTTCGCAGCGATCTGCTCTGGTGAGTTCATAGACTCAAGAGCTTTGATCGTTGCACGAACTACGTTGATCGGGTTGGTTGAACCGTAAGCTTTTGACAGAACGTTATGTACACCAGCAACTTCCAATACTGCACGCATCGCACCACCTGCGATGATACCAGTACCTTCAGAGGCAGGTTTCATAAATACGTTCGAGCCAGAGTGACGACCTTTAACAGGATGCTGCAACGTACCATTGATTAACTCTACAGTTACCATGTTACGACGCGCTTTTTCCATCGCTTTCTGGATTGCAGCAGGCACTTCACGTGCTTTACCGTAACCGAAACCGATTTTACCTTGACCATCACCTACCACAGTTAGCGCAGTAAAGCTAAAGATACGACCACCTTTAACAACTTTAGAGACGCGGTTAACTGTGATGAGCTTTTCCATCATTTCACCGTTTTGAGCTTCATGATTTGCCATTTTCGTCTCCTAGAACTGCAGTCCTGCTTCACGAGCAGCATCTGCCAGTGCAGCAACACGACCATGGTATTTGAAGCCGCTACGATCGAAAGAAACGGTGTCAACACCTTTTTCTTTACCACGTTCAGCAATCAATTTACCGACGAATTTAGCGGCTTCTACGTTACCCGTAGATTTCACTTGCTCACGAACCGAAGCTTCTGCAGTAGAAGCAGTAGCAAGCACTTGCGCGCCGCCAGTTGCGATTAACTGAGCATAAATGTGCCGCGGGGTACGGTGAACCACCAGACGGGTTCCACCCAACTCTTGAATTTTCTTACGTGCGCGAGTAGCACGACGTAAGCGAGCTGCTTTCTTGTCCATCGTATTACCCTATTTTTTCTTGGCTTCTTTACGGCGCACTTGCTCATCGCTGTAACGAACGCCTTTACCTTTGTAAGGTTCAGGTTTCCGATACGCGCGAATGTTAGCAGCAACCTGACCAACCAGTTGCTTATCAGCGCCCTTCACGACAACCTCAGTTTGAGCTGGAGTTTCAACAGTAACACCTGCTGGAACTTCAAATTCAACTGGATGCGAGAAGCCTAGGCTCAGATTCAGTTTGCTACCTTGAGCTTGTGCACGATAACCAACACCAACTAGTGTTAGTTTACGCTCGAAGCCTTGGGTAACGCCGATTACCATGTTATTTAACAGAGCACGTGCAGTTCCGGCTTGTGCAATTGCATTCGCCATTCCTTCACGTGGCACAGTACGTAATTCTTGATCTGCAGTAGTTACTTCTACAGCATCATTGAATACACGAGTTAATGTGCCTTTAGTGCCCTTGATTGTTACTTCCTGACCGTTAACTGCAACATCAACGCCGGCAGGGATCGCAACAGGTGCCTTAGCAACGCGTGACATATCCTACCCTCCGTTATGCTACATACCCGATGATTTCACCACCAAGGCCAGCACTACGTGCAGCTCGGTCGGTCATCAGGCCTTTCGACGTGGAAATAACTGCGACACCGAGCCCACCCATTACTTTTGGTAGCTCGTTACGCTTCTTATAAATCCGCAGACCTGGACGGCTCACGCGTTGAATTGATTCGATAACAGGTTTGCCTTCGAAGTACTTCAAAGTGATTTCCAGTTCTGGTTTTACGCCAGACTCTACTTTAAAAGAGCTGATATAACCTTCGTCTTGCAGAACTTTAGCGATTGCTTCTTTCTGCTTAGAACCCGGCATTACCACAGCAACTTTATTTGCAGACTGAGCGTTGCGAATGCGTGTAAACATATCCGCAATTGGATCTTGCATGCTCATTTTTGCTTTCTCCCGTGATTGGTGGCTTACCAGCTAGCTTTTTTCAAGCCAGGAATTTCACCGCGCATAGCTTTTTCACGAACCTTAATACGGCTCATGCCAAACTTACGCAGCACACCATGTGGACGACCAGTCACACGACAGCGGTTACGCTGACGTGAACGACTAGAATCACGAGGAAGCTTCTGCAATTCCAGAACTGCTTCCCAGCGCTGTTCATCACTGGACGCTGGATTGCTAATAGTAGCTTTAAGTGCGCGGCGTTTCTCAGCGAATTTAGCAGCAAGCTGCTGACGCTTGAGTTCGCGCATTTTCATAGAAACTTTTGCCATAACTCTACACCTTACTTTTTAAACGGGAAGTTAAAGGCAGACAACAGTGCGCGAGCTTCATCATCGCTCTTTGCACTGGTAGTGATCGTGATATCCAATCCACGTACCCGATCAACTTTGTCATAGTCGATTTCTGGGAAAATGATTTGTTCACGAACGCCCATGCTGTAATTCCCACGACCATCAAAAGACTTCGGGTTTAAACCGCGAAAGTCGCGAATCCGAGGAATCGCAATAGAGATCAGTCTCTGCAGGAAGTCCCACATGTGCTCACCGCGTAAAGTTACTTTGCAACCAATCGGGAAGCCTTCACGGACCTTGAAGCCAGCAACTGATTTTCGAGCGTTAGTGCGGATAACTTTTTGACCTGTAATTGCTTCTAGGTCTGCTACCGCATTGTCGAGAATCTTTTTATCTGCTAGTGCTTCACCAACACCCATATTGAGTGTGATTTTCTCAATCCGAGGGACTTGCATGACACTGGTGTAGCTAAACTGTTTCATCAGTTCAGGAACTACAGTCTCTTTGTAAAAATCATGCAGTTTCGCCATCGTATACTCCAAAATTTCAATTAGATGGTTTCATTATTTGATTTGAAAAAACGTACTTTTTTACCGTCTTCAAATCTGAAACCAACTCGATCTGCTGTGCCAGTCGCTGGATTGTAGATTGCTACGTTAGAAACTTGAATAGGGGCTTCTTTTTCAATAATGCCACCTGGTTCATTCAGGGCCGGATTCGGCTTCTGGTGTTTCTTAATTACGTTAATGCCTTCTACAACTACACGATTGTCTTCGGTATTAACTGTAAGCACTTTGCCGCGCTTACCTTTGTCTTTACCACTTAACACAACCACTTCGTCATCACGTCTGATTTTTGCCGCCATTGTCGACTCCTTATAATACTTCTGGCGCCAGTGAAATAATCTTCATGAACTGCTCACCGCGCAATTCACGAGTCACTGGACCAAAGATACGGGTGCCAATTGGCTGTGAGTTGTTGTTCAAAATCACAGCTGCATTGCGGTCAAAACGGATAACAGAGCCGTCTTGACGACGGACGCCTTTCCGGGTGCGAACCACCACCGCGTTGTAAACATCGCCTTTCTTCACCTTGCCACGAGGAATTGCTTCCTTCACTGACACTTTGATGATGTCGCCAATGTTTGCATAACGGCGGTGCGAACCACCTAGAACCTTAATACATTGTACGCTGCGTGCGCCAGAGTTGTCGGCCACGTCCAGCATAGTTTGCATCTGGATCATCTCAGTGCTCCGCTTTAGTTAGTAAACCAGACTCTCCCGAGTCCAAGTAACATCTTTCTTGCCATAAGATAGATGACCCCATATTAAAAGGGCGCGAAATTGTAACAGAAAGATTTTCGAAATGATAGAGGGATTACGAAGAAAAAGAAGGGTGTGGGCTGCTTATGGATAAGCCATAAGCAGCCTTCAGAATAGCTTAAAAATAATAACCGAAGTTTATATTAAAGCGGGTATTAGTTCTACCCCCATCTTGGCCTGTTGAGCCGCCTACAAAGGGTTGATTCTGTGCTGTTACTAAATCAACGTAAGTATACACACCACCGGCACTTACAGCCACGCCCGCGACATTCATATACGTATCGTCATTGAAACCGCGTTTATTCGTCATAATACTTAGATTATTGTACCAAGTTAAATGAGTAATCGGGCCGATTTCAACAGGCATATTGTAAGCGATATTTGCCGTATAGATATCCGCTTTGGTTGGCATTGTGTCATAATATGCATATGCACCTAGTACAACACCACTGTTCTCTATGGCAAAATCATAATCGTATCTACTAAACTGAGCTTGGAACTCCCATTGCCCTACATTGTATAGAGCGTGGATTCCCACATTTTCCCGATCACCGACGTTACTTACACCGTCATTGAACTTACCGAGCTGACCAGAGAAACCAAGCTCTACCATTTGGTCATCACCGAAATGCCATTTATGAGCGATGCGCGTCATAAATGTATTATTCTCGCCCGCTACTGCCGTTGGCGCGTCGTAAGTTCCTTCTCCCGGCAAACGAATGCCCACTACATCATAGGCGTAACGATCTGCTGAACTTCTCACTCCCCCCGAGGCACCTCCGAGTTCGTCATTTTTTATGAACGCAAAATCAAAGTCCCAAGAATCAGTGCGTTGCAAAAAACGGACGCCCGCACCAGGGTTATCTTCTAGCCCAACATAAAAGTTCGTGCTGAAAAAATAATTGTGGGAATTATAAGGCATGATACCAAAAGGCTGAACTACAACACCTATTTGCCCCTGCCACTCATCGGTAAAATTGTATCCAAAATATGCATGGCGTAACGCTTCCATATAATTAAACCAGCGATACTGGGCCGATAAAATAACATCACCCATTTTGCCATTCAGGTCGAGCCTGAAAATATCAAAATCGAGGTCGCCGCCGCGGTCGCGTTGGTCGGAGTTATAATCCGTTATTTGGTATTGAAATCTTACGGCGCCACCAAGCGTGATGCCATCTTCATCTGCGGCACCAACATCACTTTCTACTACTTGTTTCAGATCCTGGTTTTGCTGTCGAACAACACGGATTTCACTTTCTAGAGCTTCAATTCTATCCTCTAATGACCGCTCTTCTGATTCTTGAGCAAGTCCTGAGAATGGGATCAAAGAGCTCACGATGGCTAAGCTCAATAAAGTTCTTTTTGTTCGCATAATTACTCCTCAGCTATGGAAACATTCATGTTTCTAAGAACTTAGTATAGTAACACATCTCGCAAAGGCAAAAAAAAACGACCCATAAGGGTCGTTTTTAACTAGCTTTTAAGCCGCGGTTTAAATTTCAGCGCCACGCTCAATAACTTCTACCAAGGCCCATGATTTAGTTTTCGATACCGGGCGAGTTTCCCGAATCGATACTAAATCACCTTCCCGGCACGTGTTATCTTCGTCGTGCGCATGAACTTTAGTGGTCCGCTTAATGTACTTACCGTATAAAGGGTGCTTAACCCGACGCTCGATAGCAACTACGATAGATTTATCCATCTTGTTGCTTACTACGCGCCCTTGTAAAGTACGGATAGTTTTTGCTTCACTCATTACGCGCCTGCCTTCTCATTAAGCAATGTTTTAACTCGTGCGATATCTCTACGCACTTGTCTCAACAGATGAGTTTGATTCAGTTGGCCAGTGGCTGATTGCATGCGCAAGTTGAATTGCTCACGCAATAAGCCTAGTAGCTCCTGATTCAGCTCTTCTACGCTTTTTGCTTTCAGTTCGCTTGCTTTCATCACATCACCGTCCGAATAACAAAGGTTGTTTTGAATGGCAGTTTGGCAGCCGCTAATTTGAATGCCTCACGTGCCAGCTCTTCAGATACACCATCCATCTCGTATAAAACGCGACCTGGTTGAATCAGAGCAACCCAGTACTCTACGTTACCCTTACCTTTACCCATCCGCACTTCTAGAGGCTTCTTAGTAATTGGCTTATCAGGGAAAACGCGAATCCAAATTTTACCTTGACGTTTAACATGACGTGTCATCGCACGACGGGCTGCTTCGATCTGACGCGCAGTCATACGACCGCGTTCAGTAGCCTTAAGGCCATAAGTACCGAAGCTGATTTTGTTACCCGATTGCGCTAGGCCGCGGTTACGGCCTGTATGTACCTTACGAAATTTCGTACGCTTAGGTTGTAACATGATGCCTCTCCTTACTTACGACCTTTGCCGCGCTTGTTAGCCGCTGGCTTTTCTTCAGCTACCACTGGCATACCGCCAAGTACTTCACCTTTGAAAACCCAAACTTTCACGCCAATGATACCGTAAGTAGTAGCTGCTTCTGCAGTTGCGTAATCGATGTCAGCACGTAAAGTGTGCAATGGCACACGGCCTTCACGATACCACTCGGTACGTGCGATTTCTGCACCACCAAGACGGCCGCTTACTTCTACTTTGATACCTTTAGCACCTAGGCGCATTGCGTTCTGAACAGCGCGCTTCATAGCACGACGGAACATTACACGACGCTCAAGCTGGCCTGCGATGTTTTCAGCAACTAGCTGAGCATCTAACTCAGGCTTACGTACTTCAGAAATATTAATCTGCGCAGGTACACCTGTCAGCTTAGAAATTTCTTGACGTAGCTTCTCAACATCTTCGCCTTTCTTACCGATCACCACACCAGGGCGAGCAGTGTGAATAGTCACACGAACACTCTTGGCTGGACGCTCGATAACGATACGTGATACTGACGCACCTTTCAGTTTCTCTTTAAGGAACAAACGAACCTTATGATCACTGTGTAGGTTGTCAGCGAAATCCTTGGACTCCGCGAACCAGGTAGCATTATATGGCTTGGTGATACCTAGGCGAATACCATTAGGATGTACTTTCTGACCCATAACTTATCTCCTAGCTATCCGAAACAACCACAACAATGTGGCTGGTGCGCTTCAAGATACGATCCGCACGGCCTTTGGCCCGCGGCTTGATTCGCTTCATCGTTGGACCTTCGTCGATCATGATAGCTGAAACTCTCAACTCATCAATGTCGGCGCCCTCGTTGTGTTCAGCATTTGCAATTGCTGATTCAAGAACTTTCTTAATCAAGCTTGCCGCTTTCTTCGGGCTATAAGCCAAAATATCAAGCGCTTTTGCAACTGACTGGCCACGAATCTGGTCTGCAACCAGACGACCCTTCTGCGGAGAAAGGCGGGCAAATTTATGTTTAGCAATCGCTTCCATTGTATTCACCTCTTACCGTTTCTTAGCTTTCTTATCTGCAGCATGGCCGCGATAAGTGCGAGTCGGAGCGAATTCGCCAAGCTTGTGTCCAATCATTTCTTCTGAAACGAAAACTGGAACATGCTGACGACCGTTATGAACAGCGATGGTCAAACCAATCATATCTGGAATGATCATTGAACGACGGGACCAAGTTTTAATTGGTTTCTTGTCCCCGCTTTCCATCGCCTTCTCCACCTTCTTGAGTAGGTGAAGGTCAATAAATGGACCTTTTTTAAGAGAACGTGGCATTTTAAAACCCCTTGCCTATTACTTCGTGCGACGACGCACAATATACTTGCTAGTACGTTTGTTCTTACGAGTTTTGTAACCTTTCGTAGGAACACCCCATGGAGAAACCGGATGACGGCCTCCTGAAGTCCGGCCTTCACCACCACCATGTGGGTGATCAACCGGGTTCATTGCAACACCACGAACGGTAGGACGAACACCGCGCCAGCGTTTAGCACCCGCTTTACCGAGTTGCTTAAGCATGTGCTCAGCGTTGCCAACTTCACCGATAGTAGCACGGCACTCCGATAGGATTTTACGTACTTCACCTGAACGCAAACGCACAGTAACGTACATGCCATCACGCGCAAGAAGCTGAACTGAAGCACCAGCTGAACGAGCCAACTGTGCACCTTTACCAGGCTTCATTTCAATTGCGTGAATTACAGAACCTACTGGGATATTGCGCAGTGGTAACGTGTTACCTGGTTTAATAGGAGCATCAGAACCTGATACTACTTTATCACCAGCAGTTAAGCCTTTAGGGGCTAAAATATAACGACGCTCACCATCAGCGTACAATACTAAAGCGATATTAGCTGACCGGTTAGGATCATATTCAATACGCTCTACAGTTGCTGGAATACCGTCTTTGGTGCGTTTGAAATCAACCAAACGATAGTGATGCTTGTGACCACCACCAATGTGACGAACGGTAATCCGGCCATTATTGTTACGGCCACCATTTTTGCTGTTTTTCTCCAGCAATGGGGCATACGGCTTGCCTTTGTACAGGTCTTGACCAACGACTTTAACGACGTGGCGACGACCCGGGGACGTAGGCTTACATTTAACAACAGCCATTTTAATAATCCTCCTGTTTACTCAGCGCCGCCGACGAAATCGATGTCAGCACCTTCGCTCAGGGTTACGTATGCTTTTTTCCAATCGCTACGTTTGCCTGTGCGCGTACCGAAACGTTTGGTTTTACCTTTAACATTCAAGGTACGCACGCCGGTTACTTCGACTTCGAACAGTTTCTCTACCGCAGCTTTGATTTCTGATTTAGTTGCATCTTTCGCTACTTTGAAAACCATAGTGTTTTGGTTTTCAGCAGCCAAAGTTGCTTTTTCAGAAACGTGAGGCGCCAGAATGACTTTCAATAAACGTTCTTCGCGCATCATGATAATGTCTCCTCAAGCTGCTTAACTGCGTCCGCAGTGAACAGAACCTTATCGAATGCGATCAAGCTGACCGGATCGATGCCCTGAACGTCACGAACATCAACTTTATGCAGGTTGCGTGAGGCAAGGAACAAGTTCTCATCAAGATCTTTAGTGATGATTAGAACGTCGTTCAATTCCATCTCTTTCAACTTAGCAACCAACTGCTTGGTTTTTGGCGAATCAATACCGAAGCTCTCTACAACTATCAAACGGTCCTGACGAACCAGTTCAGATAGAATGCTTTTTAGAGCACCGCGATACATCTTCTTATTTACTTTTTGTGCGTGGTTCTGTGGCTTCGCTGCGAAAGTTACACCACCAGAACGCCAGATTGGGCTACGAATCGTACCCGCACGAGCACGGCCAGTACCTTTCTGGCGCCATGGCTTTTTGCCACCACCAGAAACTTCTGAACGTGTTTTCTGCGCTTTACTACCTTGACGTGCGCCTGCTGCATAGGCTACTACAACCTGATGCACCAAAGCTTCATTGTATTCACGTCCAAAGGTAGCTTCGGAAACTTCAAGAGCGCCTTTCGCGTCTTTTAATGCTAATTCCATCACTAATCTCCTCAGACGTTACGCTTTGACCGCAGGCTTAACGATTACGTTGCCACCGGAAGCTCCAGGGACAGCACCTTTAACCAAGATCAAATTGCGCTC
The DNA here is from genome assembly GCF_047920995.1 of Aliidiomarina sp. NCBI lineage: Bacteria > Pseudomonadati > Pseudomonadota > Gammaproteobacteria > Alteromonadales > Idiomarinaceae > Aliidiomarina > Aliidiomarina sp. Next base: position 52,772 of record NZ_JBLRWZ010000011.1, on the reverse strand, counting down.
AGCGTCAACACGGACAACCTCAAGGGACTGAACAGTAATCTGCTTGTTACCCATTTGGCCGGCCATCTTCTTACCTTTAAATACTTTACCAGGTGACTGGTTCTGACCGATTGAACCTGGAGCACGATGCGACAACGAGTTACCATGCGTCGCGTCTTGCATGCTGAAATTCCAGCGTTTAACGGTACCAGCGAAACCTTTACCTTTAGACGTACCCGTTACATCAACGAGTTTAGTGTCTGCGAAAATATCTACAGTCAGCTCAGATCCAACCTCGAAGTCCGCGCCATCATTTTCATTTAAGCGGAACTCCCACAAACCACGGCCTGCTTCTACGCCAGCTTTGGCGAAGTGCCCAGCTTCAGGTTTGGTTACACGGTTAGTTTTCTTGCTGCCAGTAGTCACTTGAAGCGCTTGGTAACCATCAGTTTCCAAAGTTTTCACTTGGGTAATGCGGTTTGCCAGCACTTCGATCACAGTCACTGGAACTGATGCGCCATCTTCTTGAAAGATGCGAGTCATTCCTACTTTCCGACCGACTAGACCAATAGCCATTGTTAAAACCTCTTATCTTAGAATCTTGTTTCTCACTTAGCCCAAGCTAATCTGAACGTCAACGCCAGCAGCTAGGTCCAAACGCATCAAAGCATCAACAGTTTTATCTGTTGGCTCGATAATATCGATAAGACGCTTGTGGGTGCGGATCTCGTACTGATCACGGGCGTCTTTATTCACGTGCGGAGAAATAAGCACGGTGAAACGTTCTTTGCGCGTAGGTAGTGGAATTGGACCACGAACCTGAGCACCAGTACGTTTCGCTGTATCTACGATTTCCGCTGTGGACAAATCGATCAAGCGGTGATCGAAAGCTTTTAAGCGAATTCGAATTCTTTGACCAGACATAAATCAAAGCCTCATATAAAGAGCATTTAAAAAAGAGCATAAAAAAACTCGCCTCTTGAACAACCCTTGGGGTTGAAAGAGGAAGTGTTTTTAACCACCATTCGACCCCCAATCGGGGCCGCTGTTGAAGTATCTGTAGTAACCAAGAACTAGCTCGAAAGCCTTATTATTCTTGCAACTACGATACTTATTGCTAAAACAATTATGTGCGTTAACACAAACTGCTCGAACAAACGCCTAATAAGACGTGGGCGAGATTATACGGATATACAGGCAATAGTCAACTAGAAGTGCGACAAAGGTGAGGTATGTTACTAAATAGGGCAGCACATTACTGCTCTTCACATTACTGAGCGGTAACCGCGCAAGCTTCTAATAAAGGTACATGCAGCATCCGTATAAAGAAAACGCCGCCCATATCATTAGTTATAAGCGGCGCGGGTAAGTTCAATTATTGGTTTGCTGCTGCGTAAGCCTCAACTGCTCGCCAAGCGCGAACGGTATTTGCGAACAAGATCTTATCAATATCCTCTTCGGAATATCCTCGATCCAATAACCCTTGAATTAAGTTTGGAAACGTACGTACATCTTTTAAACCAACCGGCAGAGTATCGCCAACACCATCATAATCTGAACCGATACCAACGTGATTGATACCAACTAGCTCAACAATGTGATCTATATGATCTAGTACATCTTTTAAGGTAGCAAATGGATATGGATTTTCTTCACGCATACTGGCCACGGCTGCTTGAGCTTCCTCTGTACCCTCGCCAAGCCGCTGATTGATTTCGCGAGTTAAGCGCTGAATCCGCGCCCGATGTTGGTTGGCTTGTTGCGTAACAAATGTAGAGCCGAAGGTAACTTGAATAACCCCATCGTTTTCGGCTAACGCTTTAATCATGTCGTCATTCATATTGCGCTGCCATCCAGGTGTAAAACGGCGGGCTGAGGAATGAGTGGCGATTACCGGCACTTTGGTAATTTCCAATACATCGTAAAACGCTTTATCCGAGATATGCGACACATCAACCATCATACCAATGCGATTCATTTCTACCACAAGCTCTTTCCCGAACGGGCTTAAACCACCCCAGGTGCCGCGAATATCATAGGAAGAATCGGAAATGTGATTATCTTCTGAATGCGCCAGTGTAATGTAACGAACTCCTCGATCGAAAAAGTGCTGTAGTTTCTCGAAACTACCTTCGATAGGAGCGCCGTTCTCCATGCCCATCGCTAAAGACATCAAGCCCGCTTCTGTATGAGCGAACAGATCATCAACGGAGTGTGGAATCGCGAATTTTTCTGGAGCGCGATACACTAACGCTTCCATAAAATCGATTAAATGGTTAGCTAAGGTGTAGGCACCATTGTCTTCATAGCTTGAAGGAATATAAATCGCCATGAAAGGTGCGTTTAAGCCACCCGCCACAGCACGTTCATAATCAAAATCTCCACGTTGAGTGGCCTTACTAACATCTTCCCAATCATTGATTAAACGATACGGAACATCAATATGGGTATCAATGATCATCGATTCTTGAGCAATACGAATTGCCCGCTCACTCGCCGTAATATCGGTAGCATGAGCTGAAACTGAAAAGCCAACGACTGCCAGGGTTAACGCGGCAATAGAGGCGCGGGTTACATTTCTCATAATTCCTAATCCGTTTTCTAATTGTTGTGTGAACATCTACTCGACAATAGCAAAGAAGCCTTTGGGGCGCGAATATATTGCCTAGAAGCGCTGCTTTACAATGCATTATTTTCTGAAAAACATTATCGTTATTATTAGTTTCGAAATTACCAGCTTCCCACGTTTTCCATCGATACCCATGGTTCGCAAGGCTCTAACGCATCTCCTTGTTGCAACAACTCGATGGAAATACCATCGGGGGAACGCACGAACGCCATATGCCCATCACGAGGAGGCCGGTTAATTGTAATACCCATTGCTTGTAAGTGCCCACATACTTGATAAATATCATGCACTCGGAATGCTAAATGGCCAAAATTACGTCCGCCGGTATAACTTTCTGGATCCCAGTTATAGGTAAGTTCCAGCTCTGCATCTAGGCTTTCTGGAGCGGCTAAAAAGATTAATGTAAAACGTCCTTTCGGTACCTCTTTACGGCGCACCTCTTGTAAGCCCAACCCATCGCAATAAAAACGTAATGAGGCATCTAAATCGCTAATTCGCACCATCGTATGTAAGTATTTCATTTTTTCTCCCCCTAATGCGGCGTACACGAGCCGCATTGTTACCGCTGAATATGCTTTACAGTGCCAGTTATAGCTGTGATTCACGCTCTGCAGCGCGCGCATACTCTGCATCAATTATCGCTTTTGCTGTTAATAGTGGCGTAGCATCATCTGCTCTCGGGCCAAGTTCACTCAATGTTCTACGCCATTGGCGGGCCCCCGGGCAATTCTGGTATAAACCAAGCATATGGCGGGCCACATGCCAAAAGCGCCCACCCGCACGAATATGTTCTTCAATGTACGTGTGCATTTGCGCCAAAACTTCTTCCTTACTTGGGGCTCTATGCTGTACACCGAGCAGCTCATCTACTTCGGCTAATAACCACGGGTTTGAATAGGCAGCTCTACCGATCATCACTCCATCTACATATTGCAAATGTTGTTGTGCTTCTTGTAGGTTATTAACGCCCCCATTTACATGAATTTCCAGCGTTGGGTAATCACGTTTTGCCTGATATACGCGCTGATAATCAAGTGGCGGTATCTCCCGGTTTTCTTTTGGGCTTAAGCCCTGCAACCACGCCTTTCTTGCATGCAAAATAACACGTGGGCATTCGGCTTCAGCAAGAGGCGTAAGTAATGCTTGTAAAAACTCGTAGCTATCCTGCTCATCAATGCCGAGCCTAGTTTTAACTGTAACCGGAACCTCTGGCGCAGCATCTTGCATCGCTTTAACGCAATCTGTAACTAAGCTCGGTTCGGCCATTAAACAAGCTCCAAAACTGCCGTTTTGTACGCGATCAGATGGGCAGCCTACATTCAAGTTAATTTCATCATAGCCTCGCTCGGCAGCGAGCTTTGCGCATTTAGCCAGCGCCTGCGGATCACTTCCACCGAGCTGTAATGCAACGGGATGCTCTGCGTCGTTAAAGGCCAGGAAATCCTGTTTACCGAATAAAATGGCACCGGTAGTTACCATCTCGGTGTATAACAGCGCATGTTCGGATATTTGCCGATGGAAAAACCGACAGTGGCGGTCGGTCCAATCCAGCATTGGGGCTACAGAAATCATTAACTACTCCTAAAAAATCATTCCCCTATTCTACGTGAAATCATTAGTTAGCAACAGTAATGCGAAGGTTGTGCTTTTTTGTTGCGCCAAGAGAACGTATGCTATGTATATAAAGAACATTATCACTTAGGGTTGCAAAGAATATGAAGCAACAAAGTACGCAAAAACAAAGTACCCAAAAACAAAAAACCGAGCAGCTCCTGCTGAGTGCAGAATTATTGTGCCAGCGCAGAGGCGTAAGGCTAACGCCTACTCGCCGTGAAGTATTTTCGATTTTAACGGAGCAAGACGGTGCTGTTGGTGCCTATGATTTACTCGAGATGCTGAAAACAGAAGTGCCGAATGCCAAGCCACCAACAATTTATCGTGCGTTGGAGTTTTTACAAAATCAGGGCTTTGTACACAAAGTATCGTCGTCAAACAGCTATGTTTTGTGTTCCCACTTTGAAAAGCAGCATCCAGTGCAAATGTTAATTTGTGGGCACTGCGGTAATGTGCAGGAAATTCATTCCAGCGGTATTCATAAAGAATTTTTAGCGCAGGCAGAGAAAGAAGGGTTTACGGTGCAGCAACAAACTGTGGAAGCGCTGGGGATTTGCGCCAACTGCCAGCAAGCAGATTAAATAACACTTACTGGCATTTGCATGGTTAATTTGCGGTTCGGTATAAATATGCGCAGTAATTGCAAAGCACAGCTTTCGTATTATTAGCCACCCATTATTCTACATAATCCAATTGTACGCGGCGCGCCACGTTACACAGTAACTCATACGGAATGGTTCCTACCGCCTTTGCAACGGTTTCTACCGGTAAATCTTTACCCCATAGTTGCGCGGTGTCGCCAAGCTCAACCTCAAGGTCAGCCCCAAGATCAACCGTTAGCATATCCATAGCTACTCTTCCCACTAATGGGAAACAGCGGCCATTGATGTGCACTGGAGTGCCTTCTGGTGCATGCCGCGGATAACCATCACCATAACCAATGGCTACAATACCAATATTGGTATCTGCTTTTGGTTGCCAAGCAGCGCCATACCCTACGGTTTCCCCTGCCGCCACTTTTCGCACCGAAATAATACTGGCTTGTAAGGTCATTACCGCTTTTAGCCCATGCTGTTCGCCGCACTCATTCGCAAATGGGCTAATACCATACAAGGATAACCCCGGGCGCACCCAATCAAACTGAGGGGCCATGTTACTAAGTAGCGCTGCGCTATTCGATAATGAAGTAACAACCTCGCCATGGGCTGCGCTTAAATCGCTATGCAACTGCGCGAACATTGTTATTTGGCTAGTGTTCTTAGAATGATTCGGCTCATCGGCACAAGCAAAATGGCTCATTAATATTGGCTTACCCTGTACTTGCGCCAACTCGCATAAACGCTGATAACAAGCACTTACATCCTTGGGCTCCAGGCCAAGCCGGTGCATACCTGTATCAACCTTCAGCCATACTTTTATACAATCGGTTAAGTTAGCAACCTCGGCTAGTTGCTGAAGCTGCAGGGTACTGTGCACCACAGGCTCAATATTACTTGCTGCAAGAACTGGGATTTGGTCAGCAGAAAAGAATCCCTCTAGTAATACAATTGGCTTAGTTACGCCGGCATTACGTAACTGCAATGCTTCATCTAATCGGGCAACACCAATCGCATCGATATCAGTTAGCGCCTGTGCAATACGCGTAAGGCCATGCCCATAAGCATTAGCTTTCAAAATTGCGAGCACTCGATTGTTACCCGCAAAGCCCCGAATTGCGCGCAGGTTATGGGCTAATGCAGGTAAATCAATACTTGCCCATGCCGGGCGCATCACTTTGCTCATTAGTGGGCCCTACTCCAAAGGCGGTTGCACAATCCGCCCTCGCCGAACACGGCAATAAGCTTAATAATCTTCGTCATAGCTCTCGCCAGTGTAATTATCAAAGCGCGAATACTGGCCGTGGAACATTAGCTTCAATCTACCAATTGGGCCATTTCGCTGCTTACCGATAATAATTTCGCTCAAGCCTTTATCGTCTGAATCCGGATGATAAACCTCATCGCGATAGATAAACATAATCAAATCGGCATCTTGCTCAATAGATCCAGATTCGCGTAAATCTGAGTTAACCGGCCGTTTATCAGAACGTTGCTCCAATGACCGATTCAACTGAGAAAGCGCTACAACTGGGCACTTCAGTTCTTTCGCTAAAGCTTTCAATGAGCGCGAGATCTCAGCAATCTCTAAGGTACGGTTTTCCGACATGCCAGGCACTGTCATCAGCTGTAAGTAATCCACCATAATCATACTTACGCCGCCATGCTCACGCGCGATTCGCCGGGCACGTGAGCGCACCTCGGTTGGCGTAAGGCCAGAACTATCATCAACAAATAGTTTGCCTCGCTCTTTCAGCACGATCATGGTTGAACTAATGCGATCCCAATCTTGGTCACTAAGTTGCCCCGTACGTACTTTGGTTTGATCAACTCTACTCAGTGAGGCTAACATCCGCATCATGATTTGGTCGGCTGGCATCTCCAAACTGAACACTACTACCGGCTTTTCTTCATGCATCATAGCGTGTTCAACCAAGTTCATCGCGAAGGTGGTTTTACCCATGGATGGCCGAGCGGCAACAATAATCAAATCGGAAGGCTGCAAACCAGTTGTTTTCTTATCAAGATCCGTAAAGCCGGTTGAAACACCGGTAACACCGCTATAATTTGTTTGCTTACTGAGAAATTCAATTCGATCTAAGGTTTTATCTAGGATGCTTACCAACCCTTGTGGGCCATCGCTACTGCTACTACGTTTTTCAGCAATCCCAAACACCGTAGATTCCGCGAAATCTAGTAATTCTTTGCTATCCCTACCTTGTGGATCAAAACCGGCTTCAGCTATCTGATTCGCAACACCAATCATTTCTCGCACCAAAGCACGCTCTCGCACAATATCTGCGTAAGCTAAAATGTTAGCCGAGCTGGGCGTGTTCTTTTGAATTTCTAGCAGGTAGGCTGCGCCGCCCGCCCGATCTAGCTCGTTGCTTAACTCAAGCCGCTCAGAGAGGGTTACAAAATCTATTGGCTTACCTGCTTCACTTAAGTACGCCATCGCGCCAAAAATAAAGCGATGGGAAAGCAAATAAAAATCATCCTGAATCACCCGTTCGGCCACATTATCCCACGCTTCGTTATCCAGCATGAGGCCACCAAGTACTGATTGTTCAGCCTCAATTGAGTGGGGTGGTGTTTTTAGCGCATCGAGCTTAGCATCTGAAGATTTTTTATTTTGAGTTGCCACGCGAATTCCATCTGCAGTTATTTCAGAACAATTGATGATACACAGACCGCAAAAAAAAAGCAGCACCAAAGGTGCTGCTTTTCAATTAAAGAGAGTGTAATTGCTTATTCGCCAGCTTCTACTTGCAAAGTAATAGCGGCTAACACGTCTGCGTGCACTTGCAACTCAATTTCAAACTCCCCTACTTCACGGATAGTACCGTGCGGCATAAGGATTTCACTCTTCTCAACTTCTACGCCAGCTGCAGTAACTGCATCAGCGATATCGCGAGTACCAATTGAACCGAACAACTTACCTTCATCGCCTGCTTTAGAGGTGATAACGATAGCGTTTAGTGCATTGATTTTCTCAGCACGTTCTTGAGCAGCTTTCAGGTCAGCAGCTAATTTAGCTTCTAACTCTGCACGGCGCTGTTCGAACATTTCAACATTCGCTTTGTTAGCTGGTACGGCTTTGCCTTGTGGGAACAAGTAGTTCCGAGCGAAGCCAGATTTCACGTTAACTTGGTCACCCAAGCTACCTAAGTTCGCAACTTTATCTAGAAGGATAATATTCATCGTTAAAGTCTCCCTTACTTGTGGCCATCAGTGTATGGCAGCAAGCTCAGGTAACGGGCACGCTTAATTGCACGAGCCAGCTGACGCTGATACTTTGCTGAAGTACCGGTAATACGGCTTGGAACTATTTTACCAGTTTCAGTGATATAGTTTTTCAGCGTAGCGATATCTTTGTAATCGATTTCTTTTACGCCTTCTGCCTTAAAGCGGCAGAATTTACGACGACGGAAAAAACGAGCCATGGTGTTCTCCTATTAAACCTGTTTTATGTTCTGGGCGTGAAGTACTAAGCGAGGAACACCGTTAGCGTTCTCATGACGCTGAATAAATCCAGCTACTTCTATTTCACTACCCATAGTAAGTTTTGTTGACCAAGATTCGGCCCAATCTCCGCTCACCACCACCTGAATTCGCACATAACACTGTCGTGTTAAATCTGCTTCTTGCTGCAATGAACGATGTTCAAGAGCGAGGAGTAGATGCGAAACCCCGGCTGGGCTGCGTTTCATTCTCGGCTCTTTTACAAGAATACCGCGAATGATGAGTTGGTTAATTGCTGAACCTTGAGCTGTAGCCGACATCACTCAGCAGATGCAGTCTCTGATTCTGATTCTGTCTCTTCAGCTCTGCTTTCACGGCGATCTTCACGCTCTTTTGGCTTACCAAAAGGTGAAGGCTCGTTAATCGCTTCGTCCTTACGCATAACCAGGCTGCGTAATACCGCATCGTTGTAACGGAAGTTAGTTTCTAACTCTTCAATCACTTCGCCAGTTGCTTCTACGTTCATTAGTACGTAGTGAGCTTTGTGCAGCTTGTTGATTGGGTAAGCTAGTTGGCGACGACCCCAATCTTCTAAACGGTGAATAGTGCCACCATTAGAAGTAACAGTTTCGCTGTAACGCTCAACCATTCCTGGAACCTGTTCACTCTGGTCCGGATGAACCATAAATACGATTTCATAATGACGCATAATTGCTCCTTATGGATTAAAGCCTGAGTTCAGCTCAGCCCGGCTGACGTATAGGCAAGGAACTTGAAATTAACTTTATAACATTAACTGTAAAAGTTAGTTGGGCTGATTCAAGCCGGCGGATTGTACGTGAACTAACCAGTAATGGCAAGCTCTCGCAAGCGGGTATTTACTAATGAAAATAGCTTTGCAGAAAGGTTGATGGCCACTTCAGCAGGGCCTTCAACCACAATAGTTTGGTTTTCTCGGGAAGTTTGTTCGGTTTCGCTGGTTGAATTCGCTGCGCGAATCGTTGCGGTTAATATGAGTTGCTCACTACTGCGGCGCACCTCAACTTCCACATGCGCAGCAACCGCATCTTCCGCCGAACTGGCGATCCGATACTGATGATGGGTTTGCATACGATAAATAACATCGTTTACCACTTGCCGCTGCACACGATCACTTTCACTGAAGGTAAACGAAACATCGATCAATGGCCGGTACTGTGTTTGTGGGTTACTCGCAGGGCCTAGCCAAGAAAGCACCATAAACACCATAACCGCTGCTGCAATCAGCAGCAACGGTAGTATTTTCTTGATCACTTAGCGCTTCCCTTGCCAGCCTGTGCTGCACGTTGGCGAACCACTTCGAACAAGCATACGCCGGCGGCAACAGAAACATTTAAGCTACTTACCGTACCCGAAAGTGGAATCGATACTAAATCATCACACAACTCACGGGTTAGGCGGCGCATGCCAGTGCCTTCAGCGCCCATAACAATCGCTACTGGGCCAACAAATTTATTCTCGTAAAGGCCTACTGTTGCCTCACCGGCAGTACCGGTAACCCAAACACCTTCATCTTTCAATATACGTAACGCGCGCGCTAAATTCGTAGCCGTTACTAAAGGTACAATTTCCGCAGCGCCACTGGCCACCTTGCGCACGGTAGCATTCAAACCTGCCGCTTTATCTTTTGGTACAATTACCGCAGTTACCGCAGCTGCATCGGCGGTACGCAAACAGGCACCTAAATTGTGCGGATCCGTTACTTGATCGAGTATCAAGAACAGCGCTTTTTGCCCCGCTTGCTGCGCCAATTCTGGAAGGTCATTTTCTTGATAGGCACGCCCGGGGGTAACCAGCAGCAGAACCCCTTGATGAGTAGAATCTTTATCCACGCGCTCATCCAGGGTTTTGCGTTGGCAAAACTGAGGGCGAACGCCAGCTGCGCGAGCGGCTTTTACAATTTCCTGAATGGCAGGATCATCACGATCTTTTTGCACAAACAATTCAAGTGCCCGTTCTGGGGCGTGTTGCAATACGGCTGTTACCGAATGAATACCAAATACCGCTTCATTTTTGCTCATTAACTACTACTCATTAAAATTTCACAGGTAAGTTTATCGTTTCTTGCTGCTGCTCGAGCGCTTTCCAGCGCCTTTACTTTTTCCTTTAGCACCCCCCTTGCCCGCAGGTTTGCTTTTGCTACCTTTGTGCTTGTTCGGTTTGCCTGCGCCTTGGCCACCGCCTTTACCACTTTTCCGCGAGTGTTGTTGCTTCACTCTACGTTTTGGAGCGAGTGCTTTTGATGTTTGCTCAACGTGCAGCAACTCGAAATCAATCTTGCGCTCATCAAGGCTTACGGAAGCCACTTTCACGCGGGCTTTATCACCTAGGCGATAAACATTGCCGCTGCTTTCACCAATCAATAAATGGCGCTCAGCATCAAAGTGATAGTACTCGCTGGTTAAATTAGAGATGTGCACCAAACCATCAATCATATAATCGCTTAAGCGCACAAATAAACCAAAGTTGGTAACCGCCGAGATCACCCCCTCAAATTCATCGCCCACGTGATCAAGCATGAACTCACACTTCAACCACTCATCCACTTGACGCGTTGCGTCATCAGCGCGGCGTTCTGTTTGCGAACAATGCGGGCCAAGCTCAGCCATTTGCTTCGGATTATAGCTATATGCACCTTCTACACCCGGCATATTTGGCTCTTTTTCAGCCAAAATGCGTTTGATTTCACGATGTAGTACTAAATCTGGGTAACGCCGAATGGGTGACGTAAAGTGTGCATAGGCATCTAACGCCAAGCCAAAGTGGCCACGATTTTCCGCACTATAAATTGCTTGCTGCAACGAACGCAGAAGCATTGTTTGAATAAGCTCTCGATCTGGACGATCCGCTACTTGCTGCAAAACCTCACCAAAATCAGCGGGCGATGGTTCATCTCGTAACGGCATCGAAAGGCCCATTTCACCGAGCACTAACCGAAACGCCATAAAACGATCTTCATCGGGTGCATCATGCACTCGAAATAACGCCAAGCCTTTGTTTTTCTCGACAAACTCGGCAGTAGCAACGTTCGCCATGATCATACATTCTTCGATCAACATATGGGCTTGATTGCGATATACCGGCACAATTTCGGATATTTTCCGTTCTGCGTTGAATATGAAGCGGGTTTCTACCGTATCAAAATCGATGGCACCGCGGCGTTCACGGCTAGCGCGCAGAACATGATAGAGCGCTTGCAGGCTTTCAATATGCGGCACTACCGCCTGATATTGGCTGCGGAGTTCTTTATCGCCCTCTAGAATAGCGGCAACCTTGGTGTAGGTGAGGCGCGCATGAGAATTCATTACTGCAGGATAGAACTTCGATTCAATCAGCTTACCACGAGGGCTAATCACCATTTCCGCAACCATACACAGGCGATCTACCTGCGGGTTTAACGAACACAAACCATTGGAAAGTGCTTCCGGCAGCATCGGAATTACATGATTTGGGAAGTATACCGAATTACCGCGGCGTACCGCTTCTCTATCCAGTTCGTTACCTGGGCGCACGTAATGGCTAACATCCGCAATCGCTACCCACAAACGGAAGCCTTTCTTATCAGGCTCGCAATATACTGCATCATCGAAATCACGCGCATCTTCACCATCAATGGTTACTAGCGGCAAGTTACGTAAATCTACTCGGCCCTGTTTATCCGTTTCTGGCACTTCCGCTGGAATGGCTTGCGCTTCTTTTTCCAAAGCAGCAGGCCATTCATGCGGAATATTGTGCTCACGAATCGCCACTTCGATTTCTATACCCGGAGCCATGTGATCACCGAGAATTTCAATTATTTTTGCTAACGGCGATGCTCGGCGGCTCGGCCGAGAAATAATTTCAGCCGTTACTATTTGGCCATGGCGAGCACCATTCACATGCTCTGGAGGAATAATTAAATCTTGGTTTAGACGCGTATCATCGGGTACTACAACTGCAATACCATCTTCAAAAAAGTAACGCCCCACTATCTGCCGCACTGCATCGTTTACAGTGCGCACAATACGGGCCTCTTTCCGGCCTCGTGCATCTGTTGAGCCAGCTTTCACTAATACACGATCACCGTGCATTACTAGCTGCATTTGGTGATATGGTAAAAATAGATCTGGGCCGCCCTCATCAAGACGCACAAATCCGAAGCCATCACGATGGCCAATTACTTCACCTTTCTTTAAATCCATTCGCTCTGGCAAGCCATAGCTATCGTTACGGGTATACACCAATTGGCCATCCCGTTCCATGGCACGCAAGCGCCTTTTTACCCCAATATGCTGCCGTTCATCAGTTAACTTAAAGTGGCTTAAGATATCTTGATAAGCTACTGGCTTCACTGCGTTTTGCACCACTTCTAACATGGCTTCCCGAGATGGGATCTCCACATCATGCTGCAGTTGCGCTGGGGGTGTTTTATCATTCATTTTAGTAATAATTTTTCTCTTCTTTTGTTTTGTTGGCCTTATGTGGCCGATTATTTTCCGATGTATTCGGCAGCTAATGTTTAGCGCACCTCGATTACAAAGGTAGTACAAATTTGTTTCGTTTTGTGTACTCAGTATATCACTGAGTTGAAATTATAGATAACCGCCAATTTCTATTCTAGCGCGGCCCCTTATATCGCTTCAGCGCTAATCTATATTTGCCGATACAGCGTAATCATTGCTATCACAATATCGCCTTGATAACAGCTCTTCCTGGGAGAGCATCTTTTTAGAGTACCGCTAATCTATGCAAGCATTTACAGCACACGAACTATCTCGGATTATAGAAATGGCATGGGAGGATAGAACCCCATTTGAAGCCATTGAGATTCAGTTTGGCCTCGCTCAAGCGCAAGTAATTCAATTAATGCGCAAAGAGTTAAAACCCAGCTCATTTCGCTCCTGGCGGCAACGCACTCAAGGCCGAAGCAGCAAGCATTTAGCAAAACGCAATCCGGCGATAAGCCGAGGTTATTGCCCTACCCAATATAAACAACGCTAATGAATCTGGTTTGGTTAAAGCGTGATTTACGGCTTACCGATCATGCCCCACTGCAAGCAGCTATAGCAGCTAATAAGCCTTTTATGGTGTTGTTTGTGGTAGAAGATTTCTTGCTCAATGATGTGCACTTCTCTACTCGCCATTGGCGCTTCATTTGGCAATCACTACAGGAATTACAAATCCAGCTCAATGGCAGGTTAACCATCACTACTGGTAGGCTTTCCGATGTATTACGTACCGTGCATCAACAGCATAATATAGAAACTATTTTTAGCCACGAAGAAATTAGCATCGCAACCACCTTTGCTCGCGATCGCGCTCTGCAGCAATGGTGCCAGAAACATCAAGTGCAATGGCAAGAGTTCCCTTACGGCGCTGTAGTTCGCAAACTACATAACCGCAATAATTGGGATCAACATTGGCAACAGGTAATGCGCCAACGCATTCATAATGTAAGCTCAGCGCAGCTTGCCACAGCAAACATCTTGATACCGCAGCTGCCGCAGTTCACACCACCGGCTGATTGGCTACAGCATCAGCATCCTGAACAAATCGGCGGGCCAAAAGCCGCTTGGCGAGTGTTAAGCGAATTTTTTCAAGGCCGCGGAAAACGTTACCACTTCGATATTTCCAAACCTGGATTAAGCCGTGTTAGTTGTTCGCGTATCTCGCCGTATTTAGCATGGGGGAATATCTCCATTCGCGAAGTATGGCAATACAGCTTAGCGCATCGTGAAAACCTTCCTGCTCGCGCTTGGCAAGCCTTTAGCTCCCGTTTGCACTGGCGTTGCCACTTTATCCAAAAATTCGAGAGTGCTTGTAGTATGGAATTTGCTCATTTAAACCGAGGGTATCAGGAGTTTCCTTATCGCGATGATACCAACGTAGCTGCACATTTAAGTGCTTGGCAGCAAGGCAATACCGGTATTCCGATGGTAGATGCCTGCATGCGCAGCTTAAACACCACTGGGTACTTAAACTTTCGTATGCGCGCCATGCTGGTAAGTTTTCTCTGCCATCACTTAAATATCGATTGGCGCCTTGGAGCCCCGCATCTTGCCCAACAATTTCTAGATTTCGAGCCTGGCATTCACTATCCGCAACTCAACATGCAAGCTGGTGTTACCGGTATTAATACCATTCGTATCTACAACCCCGTTCGGCAAGGTGAATTACAAGATGCCCAAGGGGATTTTGTGCGGCAATGGGTGCCTGAACTAGCCGCTTTGCCAAATAGCCTTATCCACAAACCTTGGTTACTTACCCCAATGGAAGAACTACTGCATAACGTGCAATTAGGCCGCGATTATCCACACCCCATTTGTGATGTTGAAACCGCTGGGCGTGCAGCCCGAGAGCGGCTATGGGCTTGGCGAAAACGAGCTGAAGTAAAGCAACATAACGGCGCCATATTGGCACAACATGTTCGCCAAAAGGCGCATCAAACACGGAAATAGTTCTAAATCTGGGTGGCGTTGCTAATACTACGAGAGGCTTAAAACATGTGCGAACTGAAGATGGTGCCCGGGGCCGGACTCGAACCGGCACACCATTTCTGGCGGCGGATTTTGAATCCGCTGCGTCTACCAATTTCGCCACCCGGGCATATTCAAGGGGCTACATCTGAATCTCTCAGACGCAGCGCATTATACTCAGGCGGAAGGATGTTGCAAGCATGGATGATAAAAAAGAATGCTTCATGCTATGATCTTGCAATCGTTAGCTCAGGATTTATACAAAGATGCCCAAAAAAGCGACAAAACCAGCCAAACAGCCAGTAGCGCTGGATAACCATGAAGAAACCAACAACAGCAATGCAGAAAACGAGTTTGTGCCTGTACAGCGCGCCGGTTTTGGCCGCCGTATGCTGGCCATTCTGTATGATTCACTGGTTGTTACTGCAGTAATTATGTTTGCCTTCGCTGCCCTACTCGCCTTTATTGCGCTAGTAGTAAAAACTGGCCTTATTAGCCTTCCGGAAGGCGGCGATCATGCCAGTTTATTGCAAGGTAATCCGCTTACTACACTGTATTTAATTGCGGTGGTGCTGTGGTTTTACGTTGGCTTTTGGGCCCGTGGTGGGCAAACATTAGGCATGCGCACATGGCGATTGCGAGTGCGCAACACTGATAATTCCCGGATTACCCGCAAGCAAGCACTGATTCGAGCAGTTACCGCCCTATTTGGTTTGGGTAATTTGTGGGTGTTGTTTGGCAAGGATAAACTTGCCTTACAAGATCGCCTAGCAAAATGCGAAGTAGTAGTACTTAGTGCAGAAGCCAACCAGTTTAAAAACTGGAAGTAGCCTTAAGCGTATCAAAGAAGTAACGAGAGGCCGTATAGCTAGGCCTTGGGAACACTACGAATTAACAATCAAGGGAGCAATCAACTTGCTCCCTTTTTTATACCCTATCGCGCGTAAGAATGTACAACGCGGCTGTTGCAAACACCATTCCGGGCAGCAGCGCTGCCAGCAAGGGCGGGATATTGTACACCTGTGATATAGGGGCAAATACTTCATTGAACACGTGGAAACTGAAGCCCGTTATTACCCCAAGTAAAATACGTGCGCCCATGGTTGTTGAACGTAATGGCCCAAAAATAAATGATAAGGCCACCAACAGCATTACGGTTACAGTAAAGGGCACCACTACTTTTCGCCAAAACGCCAGTTCATAGCGGCTAGAATCTTGCCGGTTGGCCTGTAGATAGTTTACATATGAGCGCAACCCGCTAATCGATAAAGATTCTGGGCGCACCGTTACTACACCTAATTTATCGGGCGTAAGGGTTGAGCGCCAGGTCCAGCTGGCAAGTTGATAGTTGGCCACGCGATCTGGCGATACTTCGGTATACTGCGCATCATGTACGCGCCAGTTCGGGCTGATATAGGTGGCGCGCGCGCCGTGTATTACTTTCTCTAGCTCACGGTTATTGAACTCATAAATCGTTACATTGCGCAGGTTGCCGGTATCTTCTACCTCACCAATATGAATAAAGTGATTACCATCCTTTGCCCACACGCCATGTTCGCCAGAAATTAAACTTCCACCCGATACCGCTTGTGCACGAAGTTGGCGAGCCTGAGCTTCGGTATTCGGGGCTACCCATTCGCCAATCACAAGCACAGCGAGCATCATTAATATCGCCGATTTCATTACCGAGCCAATTAACTCTAAGCGTGAGCGCCCTGCGGCCATCATTACTGTAAGCTCGCTGTTGCTAGCCAATAACCCCATACCAATTAAACCACCAAGCAAGGCTGCGATAGGAAAGAACATTTCCACATCTCGGGGCACGCTAAGAAGAATAAACGCAATTACATCAGGCATGGCGTAATTACCACGGCCAATAGCGCGAATTTGCTCTACAAACCGAATTAGTGCACTTAAACCGGTAAGTACTACCAAGCTTAATAGCGTTGTGATCAGTACGGTTTTACCGATATATCGATCGAGGATACTAAACATTAGCAGCCTCCGCTTTCTTACCGAGCTTAAACATCGCGAGTAGTTTGTAACCTGCGGGCCGCTCTTTGATCAGCATGGAAATACCAATTAGCGCTAAACAGCCATGTATCCACCAAAGCCCAAGCCCTACTGGAACCGAACCATCAGCCAATGCCCGTTTGGTGGCCATTAATACCATGAAGTAACCGAGGTAAATTAATAACGCCGGCCCCATACGGGCGAACTTCCCTTGCCGTGGATTCACTCGGCTTAGCGGCACCGCTATTAAAATCAGCAACGGCATTGCCAATGGAATAGCAATCCGCCATTGCAATTCAGCTGCAGCAGCATAGCTATCATCATTCCATAGTTCTCGCGTAGGAATAGCTTCTTCGCGGCGGCTACCTTCAGCTATCTCTTGTTCGCGAATTTGCAATTGATATTGTTCAAAGCTCATTACTTGATGTTCAAGGCTCCCCAACGATTGCGCGTAGCGCCGGCCCTCTTCAAGCACCATCATTTGCGCACCGTTGGCTGTGGTTTCAATGCGCCCACGAGCGGCCATTACCACACTAGCCTGTGCATCTGTGGCATTAAGTTCGCTACGCGCAGGTAATTGCGCCACAAACACCTCTTGCAGCTCGCCACCCTCGCCTTGGCGCTCAATAAAGATCACCGCCCGTTGCTGCACGGCTTGCTGGAAGCGCCCGGCCTGTAAAACAGATACGCCAGATTCGCTGCGTACCCGATCGGCAATGTTTTGCTCTTGCGCCATCGCCCAAGGGCTAAGCCATAGGGTTAGTAAAGCAGTAAGAATTGCCAATACGCCAGCAAACGCCAGCGTAACCCGAGTGATATACCACTCGCTTACACCACAGGCGTGAAATACAGCCATTTCATGATCGGCATATAAACGGCCTTGCGCCATTAACACCCCTAAGAATAAGCTAATCGGCAGTAGTAATGCAGCAAGGCTCGGTAATTGTAAACCGAGCACCATCATAATCAGCTGCGCTGGAAGCTGCCCCTCAGAGGCCTCTGTAAGAATTTGCACAAACTGCTGGCTGACAAAGATAACGAGCAGCACTAGGAATATAGCCATTTGCGCTTTGAATGTTTCACGAATAATGTAACGAAATATGAGCACTGCCCCAACCCTTAACTTCGCTTTTTACTGGAAATCACTGAATATTTCAGTAAACTTTGTGTTTTGATAAGTTATATCTGTGATTCTAAGGTAAATACCGCAAGTTCGCTGCAACTTTTTTGCAATCTAATTACGAGCAAGCGGGTTTTCTTATTGCGATTAACACCGTAGAATTTCACTAATAATGCCATGCCCGGCATAAATAAACCAGAAATGGGAGTATGCATGGAATTCAGTGTAAAAAGTGGTAGCCCAGAGAAGCAACGTTCAGCATGTATTGTTGTTGGCGTTTTCGAGCCCCGCAGACTATCACCTGCAGCGGAACAAATCGACAAAATCAGCGATGGCTACTTAAGTAATCTACTCCGTCGTGGTGATATTGAAGGCAAACCGGGCCAAGTGCTTTTACTGCACAATGTTCCAAATGTGCTCAGTGAGCGCATTCTATTAGTTGGCTGTGGTAAAGAGCGCGAACTTGATGAGCGCCAGTACCGCCAAATTATTAGCAAAACCATTGCTACGTTGAATGATACCGGCGCCATGGAAGCTGTATGCTTCTTGAGCGAATTACATGTAAAAGGCCGCGATACCTATTGGAAGGTACGCCATGCAATTGAAGCTGCACAAGCTGGCTTATATGTATTCGATCAATTAAAAACACATCGTGAAGAACCTCGCCGGCCACTGCGGAAAATGGTATTTAACGTGCCTACACGGCGCGAATTGCCTATTGGCGAGCGCGCTGTAGCACACGGTTTAGCCGTAGCAAAAGGGGTGAAAATTGCCCGTGATGCCGCTAACATGCCACCGAATATCTGCACGCCAATGTGGCTCGCAGAACAAGCTGAAGTGGTTGCCGAAAACTACGCCAATCTCAGAATTGAGCGTATCAATGAAAGCGATATGGCTGAACTTGGTATGAATGCGTACCTCGCAGTGAGCCGCGGTTCTGATAACCCAGCCGTAATGACCTTAATGCATTATCAAGGTGCTGGCGATGATCGCGCCCCTATTGTTTTGGTAGGTAAAGGCCTTACGTTTGATTCCGGTGGTATTTCCATTAAGCCATCAGAAGCGATGGATGAAATGAAATACGATATGGGTGGTGCTGCTGGTGTTCTTGGCACCATGCAAGCCCTGGCAGAATTGCAATTGCCTGTGAACGTAATTGGTATTTTAGCTGGTTGTGAAAACATGCCTGATGGCCGTGCTTACCGCCCGGGCGATATTATTAAAACCATGTCTGGGCAAACGGTGGAAGTGTTGAACACCGATGCCGAAGGCCGTTTGGTATTATGCGATACGCTTACATACGTAGAGCGCTTTAACCCAGAATCAGTAATTGATATTGCTACGCTAACTGGCGCCTGTGTGATTGCACTTGGTGCTCATGCTACCGGTATGATGAGTAATCATAATCCGCTAGCACATGAACTTTTGAACGTATCCAAGCAAAGTGGTGATCGTGCATGGCAACTACCATTATGGGATGAATATCAAGAAATGCTAGATAGCCCATTTGCCGACATGACCAACCTTGGTGGCCGCCCAGCAGGAACCATTACCGCGGCATGTTTCTTATCGCGGTATACCAAGAAATATCACTGGGCACATCTAGATATCGCAGGAACCGCGTGGAAAGGCGGCAAAGACAAGGGTGCAACGGGCCGTCCGGTACCTATGCTTACCCAGTTTTTGCTAGCGCGCGCAGGCGCAGCACAAGGCGAGTAAGTGGCTAAAGTAACTTTTTATGTGCTCCCTAGCTCCGGGGAAGCTGCATTGGCGAAAGCGGTGGCCACCATTGTTGGCCAGCTCGCCAAGCAGCGGCGCCGTGTAGTGGTGATTGCAAGTAATCAAGCACAAGCCGAATTAATTGATGAAGCCCTTTGGCAAATACCTGCGGCGCAATTTATTCCGCACAATTTAGTAGGCGAAGGGCCAATTGCTGGAACACCGGTATTGATTGGCTGGGAGCAAAGTGCTGCTGAACTTTGCAAGCAACGTAACGTTGTTTTGAATCTGCAGCCCGTAGTACCCGAGCTTACTCGCCAAATTCAAGTAATTATAGATTTTGTTCCCGCCGATGATGCGGGTAAAGAACAAGCGCGTGAACGGTATCGGCACTATCGCAGCCTTGGCATGCAGCTTGATACCCAACCCGCTCCCGAAGAAAACGAAGGACACCATGGATAAAACCTACTCCCCACAAAATATTGAACAACGTTTGTACGAACATTGGGAACAGGCCGGATATTTTCGTCCATCAGGCCAAGGCGAATCCTATTGCATTATGATTCCACCGCCAAATGTAACTGGCAGCTTGCATATGGGCCATGCGTTTCAACATACGCTGATGGATACCTTGGTGCGCTATAAGCGAATGGATGGTTTTAATACCCTATGGCAAGTGGGTACCGATCATGCCGGTATCGCAACACAAATGGTTGTGGAACGGAAACTTGCTACTCAAGGCTTGGATCGGCATACACTTGGCCGAGAAAGTTTCATTGATAAAATTTGGGATTGGAAGGCTGAATCAGGCGGTACTATTACGCAACAAATGCGGCGTTTGGGAGATTCGGTAGATTGGGATCGTGAGCGCTTCACCATGGACGAAGGCTTATCTACTGCCGTACAAGAAGTGTTTGTGCGCCTGTATGAAGACAAGCTCATTTACCGTGGCAAACGTTTGGTAAATTGGGATCCCAAGCTAAAAACAGCGATTTCCGATCTCGAAGTAGAGAATAAAGAGAGCAAAGGCAGCATTTGGCATCTGCGGTACCCACTTGCAGATGGCGCAACTACTGCCACTGGCAAAAATTATGTAACAGTTGCCACCACTCGCCCAGAAACCATGTTGGGCGATGCTTGTGTTGCGGTGCATCCGAAAGATGAGCGTTACGCAGATCTGCATGGTAAGTTCATTGAATTACCGCTCACTGGCCGGCGTATTCCCATCATTGCCGATGATTATGTAGACCAAGAGTTTGGCTCTGGCTGCGTAAAAATCACGCCGGCACATGATTTCAATGATTATGAAATTGGCAAACGCCACGATCTTCCACTGATCAATATTCTTAGCGATGATGCGTATATTTTAGGTGCGGCAGAAGTATTTAATGTGCAAGGCTTGCCGCGCACTGATGTTGATACCAGCTTGCCGGGCGAATTTGCCGGCTTAGAACGCTTTGCTGCGCGTAAGGCAATTGTTGCCGCTTTAGATGAACTGGGCTTGTTAGAAAAAGTAGCCGAGCATGATAACAAAATCCCCTATGGCGATCGCTCAGGTGTAGTAATTGAACCCTACCTTACCGACCAATGGTATGTGCGTGTTGCGCCACTTGCAGAAACTGCCACTAAAGCTGTTGAAAATGGTGATATTCAATTCGTACCAAAGCAATACGAAAATATGTACTTCAGTTGGATGCGGGATATTCAAGATTGGTGCATCTCGCGGCAATTGTGGTGGGGGCACCGTATCCCCGCTTGGTACGATGCAGAAGGCAACATATTTGTAGGCCGCGATGAAGCAGAAGTGCGAGCTAAACATAACCTTGGTGATCGTGAGCTACAGCAAGATAACGATGTACTGGATACCTGGTTCTCATCTGCACTGTGGACCTTCTCAACCTTAGGCTGGCCGGAAGATACGGAAGCACTGAAAACCTTCCATCCTACCGATGTATTGGTTACGGGCTTCGATATTATTTTCTTCTGGGTAGCTCGCATGATTATGATGACCATGCACTTCCTAAAAGATGAGGATGGCAAGCCACAGGTACCGTTTAAAACCGTGTACGTAACCGGCTTAATTCGTGATGAGCAAGGCAATAAGATGTCGAAATCCAAAGGCAATGTAATTGACCCGCTGGATATGATCGACGGTATCGAGCTGCCTACCCTACTTGAGAAACGTACCAGTAATTTGATGCAAGAGAAGCTTGCCGAGCAAATTGCTAAGCGTACCCAGAAGGAGTTTCCAGAAGGTATTTCTGCGCACGGCACCGATGCATTACGTTTCACGCTAGCGGCGCTCGCCTCTACTGGGCGTGATATTAACTGGGATATGAAACGCCTAGAAGGCTATCGTAACTTCTGTAACAAGCTTTGGAACGCTAGCCGTTATGTATTAATGAATACGGAAGATCAAGATTGTGGTGCCAACGGCGGCGAAATGCAGCTTTCATTGGCTGATCAATGGATTATTGAACGTTTCAATGGCACCGTGCAGCAATTCAGAAGCGCGCTCGATAACTATCGCTTTGACCAAGCCGCAGCAATTGCTTACGAATTCACTTGGAACCAATTCTGTGATTGGTACTTAGAACTTACTAAGCCAGGTTTGCAACATGGTACTGCCGCCCAGCAACGTGCTACCCGCTATACCTTGGTAAACGTACTGGAACAGCTGTTGCGCATGTTACACCCGTTGTTACCTTACATTACCGAAGAGATCTGGCAGCGAGTAGCACCACTGGCAAACAAACAAGCAGACACCATTATGCTGCAACCATACCCACAAGTTCGGCCTGTGCAGTATGCGGCTGCCCAAGACGACATGGAATGGTTAAAGCAAGTAATTGTTGGCATTCGTAACGTGCGCGGGGAAATGGATTTATCGCCAAATAAAGCGCTCCCTGTATTGATCGCGAATGCTGATGAAGTAGCCATGCGCCGCTTACAGGAAAATGAAAGCTTCCTAAGCGCGCTAGCAAAGCTAGAATCGGTAACCTTCCTAGCTGCTGGCGAAGAAGCCCCCGCAAGCGCTACGGCGCTGGTAGGCCGCATGGAAATCAATATTCCGATGGCTGGCTTAATTGATACCGCGGCAGAACTTGCGCGGCTTGATAAAGCAATTGAAAAAGCACAAAAAGAACTGCAACGGGTTAGCGGGAAACTATCGAATGAAAACTTCGTTAGCAAAGCGCCAGCTGATGTTATTAGCAAAGAACGTGCTAAACAGGCAGAAGCGCAAGAGCTTGTTGATCAGTTACAGCAACAGCGCCAGCGAATTGCTGCTATCTAGCTCCAGTGCTGAATAACAAAAACCCCCGGTAATTTCTTATCGGGGGTTTTTTAATGCTTCGCTTGCGCGTACTACATTAAGCTAATGCAGTAGAGGCTTTCATTCTAACTCGGAATCGTCGTACTCTTCCCAGTCTACTTCACCTTCGTCATCATCGCCTAAGAACGTTCCCCAGCCATCATATTCAACGCCGCAGGCATCTGCTACTTGGGTAATTTCTCGGGTTTGCGTTGCCAAAACACTTTTATCTAACGCTGTTTCAGTAACCGCAGCAAAGTAGAAACATGGTTTGCCATCATCTAGTTCAAACTCTTCAGCTTCATCTACGTGATAGCCCAACTTAACAATCTCTACCGCTGCTTTTTCTAATCGGCTAAAATCACTGCTCACTAAGTGATGCTCTATTTCGAGCTCATCTTCTATGGTAAGCCCTGCTTCTAGAATTGCATCAATGGTTGCATCGCTTTGCGCCAATAAGGCTTCTAAATCGTTCACGAGATTTAATCTCCTCGCTGCTACTCGGCAGCTTTTTCGCGGTTGAGTTCTTCGTCTAAGGCTTCAATTTTATCATGCATTAGCTGATAGGTTTCGGCAATCAACGAACGAATGCTTTCTCGCGAATACGTATCGGTAGCGATTGGCGGAAGCATCTCAATAATGATTTTACCATTATTCCAACGGTTCAGTTTAATCTTTTTGTGCGTAGAGCTCATACACACCGGTACAATGGGCACGCCAGCTTGCACTGCCGTATGAAATGCTCCAGTTTTGAAGGGCAATAAACCGCGGCCATAGCTGCGTGTGCCTTCGGGGAACATCCAGATAGAAAGCTGTTTTTCATTAATCGCTTTTACCGCTGTATTAATGGTGCCATGGGCACGCGAACTATTCGCGCGATCAATCAAAATATTGCCCGAAAGCCAGTATATTTGGCCAAAGAACGGAATCCATTTTAAGCTCTTTTTCCCAATGCTCACTGTGCCTTTGCGCAATGAACGGCTCATGGTAAAAATATCCCAGCTGTTTTGGTGATTCGCAACATATACAAACGGCCCTCCCGCTTGTACGCTGGCCGGCACGCGAATTTCGAGTTTAGTACCCAAGAGCTGGTGCATACTCCCAAAAACACGGGCGGCAACATGGGTATTATCCCGATGAAATGGACGCAACAGCAGTAGTAGCGAGCCAATAATGCCCACCAAAACAATAAACACACCCAAAATCAAAATACGAATTACAGCTAACATGCGTACACTCACTTAAAAATTTAGCGCTCAGTATAACGTGCTAAAAAAGAAATTTCTCAAAAAATAAAGGCCTCTCTGGTAAAACTAGAGAAGCCTTTGAGCGTACAGATGTTTATCGTAAGGGTTACAATTCTGGCTCTGTACCTTCTTCCGGCGCAACCACTGTTTCCTCTACTAGCAACGCGTCTACACGCTGCAAGCCGCGCGGTAGTTTATTGCCACGGCGGCCACGATCACCACGATAGTGCTCAATGTCGGCTGGTTTCAGCTGTAATTTCCGTTTACCGGCAATTACTGTAAGCACGCTATTCGCTGGCATTACCGCAATAGCTTGCAGATATTCCTCACGCAACTTCGCCCGGCTAGAAGGAATACTGATAATCTTATTCCCTTTACCTTTGCTTAATTGCGGTAAATCTTTCACTGGGAACACCAGCAAGCGCCCTTCATTAGACACCGCTACTACTAAATCTTCGGAGAGATTATGAATGGGTTGTGGCGGCAAAACTTTCGCAGAACTTGGTAGGCTTAATAGCGCCTTACCGTTCTTCACTCTGCTTTGCATATCACTATACGGAGCTACGAAACCGTAACCGGCATCAGAAGCCAACAGCCACAACTGATCATCTTTACTCATCAATACTTGGCTAATGCTCTCACCAGCTACTAAGCTAAAGCGCCCCGTAAGTGGTTCACCTTGGGTTCTTGCAGAAGGTAAGGTGTGTGCCTCGCAACTAAAGCTTCGGCCACTGCTATCAATAAATACTACCGGCTGATTACTGCGCCCAGAAGCCTGAGCTAAATAACCATCTCCCGCTTTGTAGGCGAGCTTTTCACCTTCTACATCATGCCCTTTCGCACAACGCACCCAACCTTTTTCTGAAAGTACTACCGTTACCGCCTCTGAAGGCGTTAGTTCGCGCTCTGATAACGCCCGCGATTCTTTCCGTTCAATCAATGGCGAACGGCGATCATCACCGTATTTCTCAGCATCGGCCAGTAGTTCTTTCTTCACCAATGTTTTCAAACGACGTTCAGAATTAAGCAGCAAGTTTAAAGCATCACGCTCTTTTGCTAATTCTTCTTGCTCACCGCGCAGCTTCATTTCTTCAAGCTTCGCTAAATGACGTAGTTTTAACTCTAAAATAGCTTCTGCTTGCGTATCGGAAAGCCCAAAGCGGCTCATTAATACTGTTTTTGGATGATCTTCCCGACGAATAATTTCGATCACTTCGTCTAAGTTAAGGTAGGCAACCAACAAACCTTCCAAAATATGCAAGCGCCGCTCTACTTTATCCAAACGGTATTGCAAACGGCGCGTAACCGTTTGTATTCGGTACTGTAACCATTCGTTTAAGATACGCAGCAAAGGTTTCACTTGTGGGCGGCCATCAAGGCCAAGCATATTCAAGTTTACTCGGTAACTTTTCTCAAGATCTGTGGTAGCAAATAAGTGCGCCATAAGTTGCTCAACATCAATCCGATTTGAGCGTGGAACTACTACTAAACGTGTGGGGTTCTCATGATCTGATTCATCGCGCAAATCAGATACCATCGGCAGCTTTTTCGCTTGCATCTGCGCGGCAATTTGTTCTAAAACGCGATTACCTGAAGCCTGATGTGGCAATGCATCAATAATCACTTCACCATCTTCAACAAAGTAGCGCGCGCGCATTTTAATACTGCCGCGCCCGGTTTCGTAGATTTTACGAATATCTTCAGCAGGTGTAATTACTTCGGCATCCGTTGGGTAATCAGGCCCTTTTACATACTCAAGAACATCTTCAAGAGTTGCTTTCGGGCTTTCTAACAACATCGCACAGGCGTTGGTAATTTCCCGCACGTTATGTGGCGGTATATCAGTAGCCATACCCACTGCAATACCGGTAATACCATTCAATAAGATATGTGGTAAACGCGCCGGTAATATTTTCGGCTCTTGCATGGTGCCATCAAAATTAGGCACCCAATCTGATGTGCCTTGGCCAAGTTCACTAAGCAGAACTTCACTGAAACGTGACAAACGCGCTTCCGTGTAACGCATGGCTGCAAACGATTTCGGGTCATCTGCAGAACCCCAGTTTCCTTGCCCGTCTACCAATGGATAACGATAGGAGAATGGCTGCGCCATTAACACCATGGCTTCATAACATGCGGAATCACCGTGCGGATGAAACTTACCTAATACATCACCCACCGTACGGGCGGATTTTTTGTATTTTGCTAATGCCGAAAGGCCTAGCTCCGACATTGCGTAAATAATTCGCCGTTGCACCGGTTTTAAGCCATCACCAATGTGTGGTAATGCCCGATCCATAATTACGTACATCGAATAATTCAGGTACGCATCTTCGGTAAACTTATGCAGTGGGAGCTGTTCGATATTCTCGATTGGTACGCTCATCTACTATCCTGTTTATTCTTATTAAAATTTATCTGCGTTGTTGGCGGTTATAGTAACTCTACTAAATTACCTTTGCTTTCTAACCATTCACGGCGATCCGGGGAACGTTTTTTCGCCAACAACATATCCATTAATGTTTCGGTATCTTGGGTATCATCAACGGTTAACTGCACTAAACGCCGAGTATTTGGGTCCATGGTAGTTTCCCGTAACTGCAAAGGGTTCATTTCACCCAAGCCCTTGAAGCGCTGCACATTCACTTTACCTTTGCGTTTTTCTGCTTCGATACGATCCAAAACACCCTGTTTTTCGCTTTCATCAAGCGCGTAAAACACCTCTTTACCCACATCAATACGGTACAACGGTGGCATTGCTACATAGATATGCCCGGCCTCAACTAAAGGCCGGAAATGTTTTACAAATAAAGCGCACAATAGAGTGGCGATGTGTAAACCATCCGAATCAGCATCCGCTAAGATACAAAGCTTGCCGTAACGAAGTTGCGATAAATCGATGGCGCCGGGATCAACGCCTAAGGCTACCGATATATCGTGAATCTCTTGCGAGCCTAAAATCTGATCTGGGTCTACTTCCCAAGTATTCAAAATCTTACCGCGTAAAGGCATAACCGCCTGAAACTGCCGATCTCGTGCTTGCTTCGCTGAGCCACCAGCAGAATCACCCTCAACCAAAAAGAGCTCACTACGGTCTGGATCTTGGCTGGCGCAATCCGCTAACTTACCCGGCAAAGCTGGGCCTTGGGTAACCCGTTTACGAATTACTTTCTTTGCGGCTTTCATACGGCGTTGAGCGCTAGAGATACAGAGATCAGCGATTTGCTCTGCTAAATCCGTATGCTCGTTAAGCCACAGGCTAAAGGCATCTTTTACTACGCCAGACACAAACGCCGACATCTGCCGCGAACTTAAACGCTCTTTCGTTTGCCCAGAAAACTGTGGGTCTGCCATTTTTACCGATAAAATATAACTACAACGATCCCATACATCTTCTGGCGTTAACCGCACTCCG
Source organism: Aliidiomarina sp. (assembly GCF_047920995.1). Taxonomy (NCBI): domain Bacteria; kingdom Pseudomonadati; phylum Pseudomonadota; class Gammaproteobacteria; order Alteromonadales; family Idiomarinaceae; genus Aliidiomarina; species Aliidiomarina sp. The sequence goes on along the minus strand of NZ_JBLRWZ010000011.1, from coordinate 25,171 downwards.
CGGGGCAGTAGATTACGAAATTCACAAAACTCACGCAGTGCCTCTAACATCCCTTGGCGCAAACCATTCACATGGGTACCGCCTTGGGCGGTTGGAATTAAATTCACATAGCTTTCCGCAAGCCCTTCACCACCTTCCGGCAACCAAGTTACCGCCCATTGCGCCGCTTCTTCAGTAGCACTGAACTCACCGATAAATGGCTCTTCTGGTAAACGTGGTAAATCATGCAAGGCTTCTACTAAATAATCACGCAAGCCACCCTCATACAACCAGGTAATGCTTTCACTATTAATGTGGTCTTTGAAGGTAATGGTAAGCCCAGGGCAAAGCACTGCTTTTGCACGTAACTGATAACGTAGCCTGGTTATCGAGAATTTCGGAGAATCAAAATATTTAGGATCGGGCCAGAAGCGCAAGCGAGTACCGGTATTGCGTTTACCGCAGGTACCGGTAACTTCTAAATCGGTTACCTTGTCACCATTTTCGAACGCCATTTCATGCACTTGCCCATCCCGGCGCACGGTAACATCAACCCGGGTAGATAATGCGTTCACCACACTGATACCTACACCATGCAAGCCACCGGAGAACTGATAGTTTTTGTTCGAGAACTTACCACCAGCGTGCAGCTTCGTCATAATCAGCTCTACGCCAGGCATTCCCTCGTCGGCATGAATATCAACAGGCATGCCACGGCCATCATCAATTACTTCTAAAGATTGATCGGCATGCAGTATTACTTCAATGGTTCGCGCATGGCCGGCCAAAGCCTCATCTACGCTATTATCAATTACCTCTTGCCCCAAATGATTGGGCCGAGTGGTATCGGTATACATGCCGGGGCGCCGTTTCACCGGTTCGAGGCCGTTGAGTACCTCAATGGAATCAGCTTTGTAATCTGTCATAGTGAGCGTTACCTAATATTCTTGTTCTTTCGGCTATCCTGAAATGTTCGCTAGCAAAAGGCAAGCTTGATTGTTCGATATTATCGATTTAGCAAACAATTTAATGCCAAAGGCGATCTGCCACGTGCAAAGCATAGCCGCAACCACGCAGCGAGATGTTGGTTAAGTTGCAGTTTTTCATCTTTACGATGGCGTATATCTCGCAAGTTTGCTGGCTGCAACGCGGTTAAGCGTTCTTGCCCCTGGCAATCAACAATCTCTGCCATACGCGCATCGTGATACAAACGCACCAAAAAGCGCGCTTGTAGGTATTCTGCTACATTTGGTGCCACTTGGGTAACCAGCAAATCCGTAGTGTAGCGAGCTTGGGCTGTTGGCTGTAAGGTAAACGCCATTTGCTCGCCCACTTCAATACACTTTGCTGCCGAACTCTCTGTTACTTGTGCCACACCAAATAGTTTCGCCAGCGCGGAATAATTCCGTTCCGCCAAACTATGTAGCTCTTGTAAGTTCGGAACATAACGTTTATTCACGAAATCTCCTCATAGCCCCACTCGCGGCGGAATCGATTTAAATGCAAACCAAGCCACTGCATACCAATAACAGAAGCAGCGTTATCAATAGTGCCATCTTCGAGCATCTGCATCACTTCGGTGCGCGGTAATCGTTCTACTTTTATATCTTCATGTTCACTGGCAAGGCCACCATAGTGATTCGCTTCACTACCATCTACCTGCGCCAAATAAATAAAAATCCGCTCTGTCATGCCGCCAGGGCTGGATAAATAGCTTAACGCATAGTGCAACGATTTGGCGGTTAAGCCAGCCTCCTCCTGCAACTCACGGGCCGCAACATCAATCTGTTCTTCGCCCGGCTCAACCATTCCCGCCACTAATTCTCGTAGCCATGGTGTGGCGCTGCTAGCGATAGCGCCTACTCGAAATTGCTCGAGCAACACTACTTCATCGCGCACAGGATCATATGGAATTACCACTACCGCATTACCGCGGTCCATAATTTCTCTGCGCATTACTTCGCTCCAGCCACCGGCGAATAATTTATGCCGCAGCGTGGCTACTTGCACTCGAAAAAAACCTCGATAAACCTCGTCCGTATTAATAATTTCCACGTCCTGCTGGGTAAATTCAGACAAAAGATACTCCTTGATTAAACCATAAAAGGTATTTATTACGTATGTTGCTGCTGAATTAGATGTTTAAGCTCACACATACGTGTACCGCAGGAATGCTGCATATTACCGAGTTAAGCAAAGCATAAGCAAGAATTGCCACAAACAATCTGTTACACTTCGCCGCATTCGAACATAGCCTTTAAGGCTTATCAAACGCGCAATAAGTGGCTAGAATAAGCGCTGTTTAGATTGCTATCAGCTGTACCTTTTATGACAAAGGAAAATGACACTCATGAAAATCAAATTCTTGGCAGTTGCACTTACCATGGGATTGGGTTTAAGCACCGCGCCAGCTCAAGCAACAGACCTTTCTGATATCTATCGTTTAGCGTTAGAGAATGATCCACGATTATTGCGTGCTGCGGCCGAGCGTGATGCGGCGAAATCGGGCGTAGATATATCACGTGCCGATTGGTGGCCACAAATCAATTTCGGTATGAGCTATTCTGATACCAGTTCAGATAACGTTACCACCACTGAAAGCGGCTTTATTACCGGCAAAGTAGATACCACTTCATTTAGCCAAGAAGTTTCATTGTCGCAAACTGTGTTTAATCTTGGCACCTGGAAAGCAACTGCAATTACTGAGAAACAAGCATATCAAGCGGAAGTAAATTACTTACTGGCTCGCCAACAGTTAATGTTACGAGTAACCGACGCTTATTTCGCCGTATTGCAAACACAAGACAGTTTAGAATTCGTACAAGCGGAAAAGCGTGCTATTGAGCGTCAGCTAGAACAAACCAAGCATCGCTTTGAAGTAGGTTTAACCGCAATCACTGATGTTCACGAAGCCCAGGCGCAGTTTGATAATGCCATCGCACGGGAGATTCAAGCTGAGAATGCGGTTGAAATTGCACTGGAAGGCTTACGGGAAATTACTGGTCGCCAACATTATGATATCGCCCGCTTAAACACCGAGCGCTTCTCTCCTGTGCGTCCAAACCCACAAGGTGTTGAGCAATGGATCCAGTTAGCCCACGATCGTAACCTGCAGTTACTGATCAGCCGCACTGGCTTAGAAATTGCTGACCAACGTATCGAGCTTGCTCGCACTGGCCATTACCCACGCGTTAGTTTGAACGCAAGTTACTCAAACCGCGATCAAGATACGAGCCGTGCTGGTAACTCAACCAACGTAAATGGCTTAAATTCTCGCAACGTTGGTTTACAGTTAACATTGCCGTTGTATTCTGGTGGCAGAACAATTGCCAGTACTGAACAAGCACGTAACGATTATGTTGCCGTAAGCCAAACATTGGAAGAAAACCGCCGTATCGTAGAGCGCACAGTGCGTAGCGCTTATTTCGATGTAGTAGCAAGTATTTCCAGTATCCGCGCTTTTGAGCAAGCTGTTGTTTCAGCAGAAAGTGCGTTGAACGCAACACAAGTAGGTTTAGAAGTGGGTACTCGTACCATTGTAGATGTGCTTGATAGTACGCGGAACCTATTCAATGCGCGCCGTAATTTATCAGAAGCGCGCTACACTTATGTGAATCGTATTTTAGCGCTGTATCAAGCTGCAGGTATGATTTCAGAAAGTGATTTGCTCACCATTAATGACGGCTTAGCTCGAGTAAATTAATCTCGGAAAATATCCACCGTTGTTTATATTGTGTTCTTGAAGCCGGCCATTTGGGTCGGCTTTGCTTTTTGTGCTAGCACTCAGTTACAATCATGCGAAATTGTTTAAGGTATCACTCGTGCAATCGAATCATAAAAATCAACCTAAAAATCAGCACTCTGTTGCCATGCCCCGGTTCCGCTTGTACTTCTTTCACCCTAAATTTTGGGGCACTTGGTTGTTGGTTAGCGTGTTATACCTCATTTCTTGGTTACCATTCCGGTTACAGCTGCTGCTCGGCAAGGGCATTGGTAAATTGCTGTATAAGCTGGTACCAAAACGCACCAAAGTAGCACGGCGCAATCTCCAGCTAGCGTTCCCAGAAATGCCGGAACATGAGCGCGAAGCACTCATTAAGGAAAACTATCACAACATGGGCATCGGTTTGCTAGAAACCGGCATTGCTTGGTGGTGGCCTAATTGGCGCATTCGCCGCAAGTTGCATGTAGAAGGCTGGGAGCATATCGCCAATGCGCAAGCTGAAGGCAAAGGAATATTTCTGGTGTTATTCCACTTTCTAAACCTTGAAGTACATGCCCGCATGGTTGGCCTAGTGCAGCCTGGAGTAGGTTTATACCGCCCCCACAACAACGCACTAATGGAGTATCTGCAAACCAAAGGCCGTAACCGTAGCAATAAATATATGGTTCGGAAAAGGGATGTGCGCGGCATGCTAAGAGCGCTGGATAGCGGTGAGCTTTGTGGTTACTTGCCAGATCAAGATTATGGCCGCAGCCGTTCGGTTTTTGTGCCTTTATTTGCGGTTCCTGATGCAGCAACTACCACAGGAACAACCATCTTTGCCGCTACAGCGAACTGTACAACGCTTATTAGTACGCTCGAACGCTTGCCGGGTACACAAGGTTATAAGCTGCGTATCATGCCGCCGCTGACCGAAATTCCCAGTGGCGACGCTACGGAAGATGCACGGCGCATTAATAAAGAAGTTGAACGGGCAGTAAACACTATGCCCAACATGTATATGTGGGTGCATCGGCGCTTCAAAACTAGGCCCTCAGAAGATATGCCAAGCTACTACGAGTAAGAGCTTAAGTGCTTTCTAAAAGTTGTTGCCATACCGCTAATACAGCTTGTTGATCAGCACCAAAATCATGCTCACTCAAGCGGCCAGCTTCCGCAAGCGCCAACCGATGAATTTCCGCCCGATAGCGTTGAAACGCATTAATCAGAGCTTGCGTTTGCGCCCTGCTAATGAGCTGCAGCTGCGCCGCTGTTTCCAGAATCCGGGTATTATCGGTCCATACGGCAAGGTCACCAGCTTGATGGCCATAAGCGAGCACCAAAAATTGCGTGATAAACTCGATATCCGCGATACCACCAGGCATCTGTTTAATATCGCTCTTACCCGCAACTTGTTGCCACAAATGGTCCCGCATTTTGGCACGCATTTTTAGAATGTCTGCGCGAAGCTCAGGCAGAGCACGATGTTTACATAAAATATTTCGCCGCACCGCAGCAAAACGTTCAAACAAATGCGTTGCCCCGAACACCATTCGCGCCCGAACTAAAGCTTGCTGCTCCCACGTCCAAGCATCAGTTTGCAGGTATTCTTGGTAAGTGCCGATACGCACCACCAACAGCCCTGCTTGCCCCGATGGCCGCAAGCGCATATCCACATCATACAGCACCCCGCTCATGGTGCGCGTTGTAAACAGATGTAAAACACGCTGCGCCAATCTTAGGTAAAACTGTTGCACTTCAATGGGTTTCAGCCCATCCGTTTCGCCGCTTACATCATCGTCACAAAGAAATACTAAATCTAAGTCGGAGCCGTAGCCCAATTCGTAGCCACCGAGCTTGCCATAGGCCACTACGGCAAAACCAGTATCGCTCTCATCACGCCCCGGCGGCGCGCCATGGCGCTCGCATAATTGCCGCCACGCCAGCGTAACCACATGCTCAATCATGGCTTCCGCTAAATACGTTAGATGATCACTCACACGCATTAAATGAACGCCTTCATTTAAATCAGCCGCGGCCACTTTTAGCTGAAAAATCTGCTTCACTTGCCGCAGCGCATCCATCTGTGCCTCGGCATCATCATTGGGTAAGCGCATTAAATAATCGGCTACGCGAGAACGATACGATTCCACATCTGGAAGCTGGTACAGCTGGGTTGGATCAATGAGCTCATCTAACAATAATGGGAATTTGGCAATTAAATGAGCTATCCATGGGCTAGCGCCACATAGAAACACTAATTGTGTTCGCGCATCCGCATTTTGGCATAGCAGCTCCAGGTAGGTAGTGCGCGAACTAATCTGCGCCAGCACCTCAAAACTACGAGCTAAGGTTAAATGGGCGTTTGGCTTCGCTAACGCCAACTCGATCAGAGTAGGCAATAAAATAGCCTGTAATTCACGGCCTCTCGGGCCTGAAGGGCGTTTACGTAGTAGCAAACGAAATTCTTGAATAGCTTGCCAACACGCATCCGGCTGCTCTGCACCCGCTTCGCTAAGCACCTCCAGCGCGGTTTCGTCGGCAAGTAAATCCTGCCACAAAATAGTATATTCACTATCTTCGCTGGCTAACATATCTTGCTCACCGCCAATTACATCTAAAAACTCTTGGTGTACGCCTTGCATTGCCTTATGGGTAGCCGCTGTAAACGCCTGCCAGCCGCTCTCTGATTGAGGGAATCCAGCGGCCGCCAGCACTCGCATTTTGGTAAGTTCATCCGAGGGTAATTGCTGGGTTTGCTCATCGTTAATTTCTTGCAAGATATGCTCCACCTTGCGCAACAACGTATACCCATCGATAAGCGCAACTATCGCTTCCTCAGATAGCGTTTCATGGCGCAGGCAAGCTGTTAATGCAGCGAGCAGCGAGCGGGTTTGGAATTCATGTTCACGGCCACCACGAATTAATTGAAATACTTGGGCAACGAATTCCACTTCGCGAATGCCACCCAGCCCAAGCTTAATATTATCTGCTACGCCTTTGCGGCGAGCTTCTTGGTTAATTAACAGCTTCATTTTCCGCAATGCATCTATGGCGCTGTAATCAAGGTAACGGCGATAAATGAAGGGCCGCAACAATTGCTGTACTTGTTGTTCCAGTTCCGCTGATGTATTCAACACCCGCGCTTTAATAAGCGCATAGCGTTCCCACATTCTACCCTGCTCATGATAATAATCTTCGAGCGCAGCAAGGCTGGTTACCAACGGGCCGCTCTGGCCAAATGGCCGCAAGCGCATATCAATTCGAAAGGCTCGGCCGTCTACCGTAGGTTGGTCGAGTAACTTAATCAGCATTTGTGCATAGCGATTAAAATAAATCGCCACATCGGTGTTTTGCCGGCCGCCCTTGGTTTGCCCGGGCTCTGGGTACGCAAAGATTAAATCAATATCAGACGAGAAATTAAGTTCGCTACCGCCGAGCTTACCCATTGCTAAAATAATTAATGGCTGAGGATTTCCCTCACAATCCAGCGCTCTACCGAAACGCCCGGCAAGTTGCTGTTCGGCATATTGGGCAGCGGCCATAATTAACATATCAGCAAGCAAAGAGTTTTCTTGCAGCATTCTCCCCATTGGCAAGCTACCGAGCAGATCGAGCGCCGCTATACGCGCCATCTCAATGTGGCGAAACTGGCGGATAACCGCCATCGCTTGCGCTTCATTACTGGCATCACATAGCTTTTCTTGAATATCGATAGGCTCCGCTGCCATTGGCGCAAACATACGCCGCAGTGCTGCCTCCCCATAACGTTGCACCACCCGCGCAATAAACGGGCTCACTTGCACAAGCCACTGCAAATCTAGTTTTTGCTTAGCGCTCAACCATACACTACTGGTGGCCAGCAATTCTGTCACTTGGCTGTTTGCGTTCGCGGAATCCGCAGTAATCAACGAATGTAGTTCTCTACTATCGAGATTCGGTTGGAAAGATGGCAACGGTAACTGCAACATCAATCAATTCCTCTGCTCGTTGCTGCTTGCGTGGCCAATGCAAATCCGCGCTGTGCTTTGCTCAGCGTGCCCGCTGGCAGTGAAAATTGCTGCTGCAGTTCATTCGCCCACGCTAAAAGCCCTTCAGCATCGCCATCTACTAATTCAACTTCAAGTTCGCAGATCGCTTCTTGTAACGAACCTGCTCGTATTGCGCCAATATCAATTGCAACTTCAAAGGTGGCACCTGATTCCTGCACAAGCCAGCGTTGGCGTTGAAAATCAACTTGAAACTGCTGCTGTAAGTTTGTTTGTAACTCGGCTATGGAAATACTTGCCGGCCATATATCACTAGGAAATAGGGCTAAATTAGGCGCACCGTGCAGTACCTCGGATCGTTGCAAAGGAGCATTGTATTCTGGCCGAATACTCATGGCACCAACCTGCTCACCAGCGAACTTTACAGTTTGCTCTAACTGGTCATTCCAGCGCCGAATACGTAAACCAATCTTATGGTTATGGAGTACCCTTTTAGGTGTATCAAAATATTGATTCGTTAATGCGAGAGTTTCATTCGCTGCTCCGCAGCGCTCAACATACGCTTTAATATCATCTATTTGTTCCTTTTTTATCAAGAACTTAAACTCTATTTCCGCTGTTTTCGCAGTGGCCATAATTAACTCCATCAGCCAGCATGTAAGCACCTATTCTGAACACTGCACATGGCACTGGTCAACACTCATATTCAACTGCGTAAGTATTGAACATGTAACAGCGAAGAAGAAAGTTGCAAAATCGTACTTACAAAGCTTTACGCGGCGCAAAATAACAATACAATGACGGCCATGCCCCTTGGGGTTTTGCGGTATCGGTTATACGCCGAATAATGGTTACAGGAGACGCAATGTTCAAAGCCAGCCAAGTGTTAACGCAACACTATCAGGCGAACCAGCTTCAAGAGTTACGCACAGCCATTACTGAGAACTATTCAGTAGATGAAAATGCGTATCTTGAAGAACTGATCAAACTGGTTCCCAACGATCAGGACACCGTTAAGGCGCTTACTGAAGCGGCCCACGATTTGGTGCATCGCGTACGCGAAAAAACCGAGGGTGGAGATGGTGTAGATGCGTTTTTGCAGCAGTACAGCCTAGATACAGAAGAAGGCATTATTCTAATGTGCCTAGCTGAAGCCTTGCTGCGCATTCCCGACAGTTTTACTGCGGATGCCTTAATTCAAGATAAACTCAGTAAGGGTGCCTGGAAAGATTACATGAAGAAGAGCGAATCCATTCTGGTAAACACTGGAACATGGGGCTTGAACCTTGCCAACAATGTAATCAACCCACATGGCCGTGAGCGGGATACCGCAATTTCGCGTTTTCGCCGTTTGGTGAAGCGTGTTGGTGAACCGGTGGTGCGCAAAGCTACTTATCAAGCAATGAAGCTGATGGGTAAGCAGTTCGTACTGGGCCGCAATATTGATGAAGCCCTAAAGAATAGTAGCAGTAAGCGTGAGATTGGCTATACCCATTCATACGATATGCTAGGCGAAGCAGCCCTTACCAGTAAGGATGCGGAGCGCTACAAGCAGGCTTATGTAAACTCAATTCAGCGTGTTGGCAAAGAGGATTTTGTGAATCCGAATGTGCCGCGCCCCACTATCTCGATCAAGCTTTCAGCATTGCATCCACGCTATGAAGTAGCGCATAAAGAGCGAGTTCTAAGTGAACTTGCAGCAACACTTACCGATTTAATCACTTTAGCCAAGCAGGCTAACGTGGGCGTAAGCATTGATGCGGAAGAAATGGATCGCTTAGAGCTGTCTTTAGAGCTATTCGAGAAAGTTTACCGCAGTGGCGTATGTAAAGATTGGCCCTACTTCGGCATGGTAGTGCAAGCCTATTCCAAGCGTGCCCTCCCTGTGTTGTGCTGGATTAATGCACTAGCCAAAGATGGTGGCGATGAGATTCCTGTACGGTTGGTAAAAGGCGCTTATTGGGATACTGAAATTAAACATTGCCAGCAGTTGGGTACGTCCGGATACCCGGTGTTTACCCGCAAAGCTAGCACCGATGTTTCCTATATGGCGTGTGCTAGCTTCCTGCTAAGCGATGATACTAAGGGTTTTATTTATCCTCAATTTGCTACTCACAACGCGCAAACCATTATGGCAGTTCAGAAACTAGCGGGCGAAAGACGCTACGAGTTTCAGCGCTTACATGGCATGGGTAAAGATCTCTATGACGAATTTCTCGTTAACAACCCAGGCCGCACAGTGCGCATTTACGCGCCAGTAGGTGCGCATAAAGAGTTACTGCCATACCTAGTGCGGCGGTTACTTGAAAATGGAGCAAATAGCTCTTTCGTGCACAAATTACTTGATTTAAAAGTGCCAATTGAGAATCTAGTTGAGCATCCATTGGTTAATCTGCGCAAAAAACCAAGCTTAGCGAACGACAAAATTCCGCTTCCTGCTGATATCTTCGGCAAGCGTAAGAATTCGATGGGGTTAAATATGAATATTGAATCACAAGGTGCTGAGTTCTTAGAAAAAGTTCGCAGCTTCCAAAACAATCAGTGGCAAGGTGGCCCAATTGTTAATGGTAAATTGGTAGAAACTGGCCAACGCGTAGGTGTAACCTCGCCGCAGCAAAGCACTCACCAAATTGGTACGATTGGCTGGGCCGATGCCGACCTTGCTGCAGAAGCTCTGCAGTTAGCCAATAGCGCCTATCAACGATGGACCGATACCAACGTAAATGTGCGTGCTGAAGCACTAGAAAAGCTTGCCGATGCATTGGAAGAAAACCTGCATGAGCTTATCGCGCTGTGTACTTTAGAAGCCGGTAAAACCATGCAAGATGGTATCGACGAAGTTCGTGAAGCTGTTGATTTTTGCCGTTACTACGCCCTACAGGCGCGTAAATTAATGGGTGCTGGTGATAAACTTCCTGGCCCTACTGGCGAAACCAATGAGTTATTTGTGCAAGGCCGCGGTACCTTCATCTGTATCAGCCCGTGGAACTTCCCATTGGCTATTTTTTTGGGCCAAGTGGCTGCAGCCCTTGCTACGGGTAACTGCGTAATTGCTAAGCCTGCCGAACAAACTGGTTTAGTTGCCTATCGTGCGGTGCAGTTAGCCATTGCAGCTGGCATTCCTGGTGATGTATTACAATTTTTACCAGGTAAAGGTGCCGAAATTGGTTCGTTCCTTGTAAGCCAAGAAGAAATTGCTGGTGTTTGTTTTACTGGCTCAACGAATACAGCGCAGGCAATTAACCGCGCGCTTGCTGCCCGAACGGGTGCATTGGTGCCACTAATTGCTGAAACTGGTGGCCAGAACGCCATGCTAATCGATTCTACAGCCTTACCTGAGCAGGCCGTAACCGACATCATGGATAGTGCCTTCAAGAGCGCCGGACAGCGTTGTTCTGCTTTACGCGTATTGTATGTGCAAGACGATATCGCGGACCGGATTATCGATCTCCTAAAAGGTGCCATGCAAGAGTTGTTAGTTGGTGATCCTATCGAATACAAAACCGATGTAGGCCCTGTGATTGATGGCATTGCCAAAACCAACCTTGAGCAACACATTATCGATATCCAACACGTTGGTAAACTATTGGCAGAAGCACCTATGCCCGAGTATACCAATGGCGGCACCTTCGTGCGCCCAACAGCCATTGAAATTGATTCCATTGGCCAGTTAGCGCGGGAAAACTTTGGCCCAATTCTGCATGTTATTCGCTTCAAACGTGAAAATTTAGATCAGGTAATCGATGATGTGAATAACACTGGCTTTGGTTTAACCTTCGGTATTCATAGCCGTAATGAAACCTTTGCCTATGATGTTGCTAAGCGCATTAATGTGGGGAACGTGTACATTAATCGCAACCAAGTTGGTGCGGTAGTTGGTGTGCAACCATTTGGTGGTAGAGGCCTATCTGGTACAGGTCCGAAAGCTGGTGGCCCGCATTACCTATATGCGTTTATGACAGAAAAAACTTTTACCGATAACATTACTGCGGTAGGTGGAAACGCCACGCTGTTATCACTCGGCGATTAAGTAAAACTATTAATCAATGAGCAAAAAAACAGGGGGCTTACGCCCCCTGTTTTTTTAATTATTTGCGTTAGGGTTTCGGCCCTAACAAGAACCATAAAATAACACCCACGATTGGAAGCAATATTACCAATACGATCCAGAGAACTTTATTGCCTGTAGAAGCTCTGCTTTGTATCGTTTGCACAATCGCGTAGATATCAAGTATTAAAATAATCAAACCTAATAATCCAGACACTTCGACTCCCATTTTTCTTCTCCATACAGATCCGTGTGAAGTTATTACTCTTCAAAGGTAGCACAGGTTTCCAGTAGTGAAAGTTAAATTAATGGTAAACTAAGCTTGGATTTCTCATTACTAGCGGATAAATAAACGTTATGGCTTCATTGTTCGATCGTTACCAGAAAGAAAAACGGCTAAAAAAACAGGTAGGGAAAAAGCCTGTGCATACCCCTAGCGCAACTGCCAAAAGTACTGGTAACACCCTCACTATTGAACGATTAAGCCATGAAGGCCGTGGTGTAGCGCGCGATGCCCAAGGTAAAACTGTGTTTGTGGCAGGCGCATTGCCAGGTGAGCTAGTAACAGCCCAAATTAATCATAGTAGGAATCGCTATAACGAAGCCGAAGTGAGCACCATTCAGCGCCCGAGTGCGCATCGTGTTGCACCGCCCTGCCCACATTACCAAGAGTGCGGCGGCTGTAACTTGCAGCATTTACAGTACAGCGAGCAAGTTAACTTCAAACACACTATGATTACAGAGCATTTTAAACGGGAGCACGTTGTACTGCCGGCCAGTGCGGAACCGGCAATTTTGTCGCAAGAATATGGTTACCGCCGCAAAGCCCGTTTGGGTGTTACCAGCACCAAATCGCAAGGATTAGTGATCGGCTTTCGCAAGCGCAATAGTAATAAGCTTACCCCTATTCAGCATTGTTTGGTTTTAGAACCCGGCTTACAGCCTTTACTCCCTGCATTACACGCGCTGGTTCCAACATTGCGAGGCAAAGGTAATATTGGCCATATCGAGTTGTTAGCTGATGCAGCAGGAAGCCACGCCGTAATCCGTTTTACCAACGCAGTAACTAGCGAAGATAAAGAAAAGTGGCAGCGATGGGGCGAGCAAAATAACGTAACCTTATGGGCAGAAAACAACCACAGCGATGTTGCGCCAATGTTCATGGATTCTATAAACCTAAGCTATCAAATTGGGGCCATCAACTTTAGCTTTCTGCCTACTGATTTCTTGCAGATAAATGCACAGGTAAACCAAGCTATGGTGATGCAAGCTTCCGAGTGGCTGGATTTACAAGGGAGCGAACGGGTATTAGATCTGTTCTCTGGCTTTGGTAACTTCACCCTGCCTCTCGCTCAACAGTGTAGTGAAATCATTGGTGTAGAAGGATTAGCTAGCCAGGTTGCGCAAGCGAAACTGAACGCTACCGATAATGGCATCCATAATGCTAGCTTTTATCAAGCAGATTTAACTAAGCCGCTAACAACCTTTGCCTGGGCAAACGAACCTTTCGATGTTGTGGTTCTCGATCCACCGCGGGCAGGTGCCGAGCTGGTTTGTACCGCAATCGGCGAATTATCACCAAAATACATTCTGTACATCTCGTGTAACCCAGCAACATTAGCCCGCGATGCGGCTTTGCTTACCCGCTTTGGCTATCTCATTGAACGCTATGCTGTGCTGGATATGTTCCCACAAACAGCACATGCGGAAACCATGATGTTGTTCAAGTACGCCCTGCCGACGAGTTAACCTTACGGCGCCCCTGATATTTCCTGCTGCAAGCGCGCTAGTGCTTCATCAACTGATTCGCTCTCGGCAACTTCAATCGTGGCATAGCGAACGTTTAACGCTTCGGTAAACTCTTCTAACGTAATATAACGAAGTTGATTGCCGAGGTGCTCAACAAATCGAGTGGCGCTATCAGCATTTAAACTCGGTAAACATAAAATAAATGCATTACCGCTAAATCGCCCCAATAAATCTGATTGGCGCAATTCAATTTGAATATTATTTGCTACTTTAACTAGCAGTTTATCGCCAATTTCATGGCCATAGGCGTTATTAATCGCCCGAAACTTACGAATATCAAATAACGCGAGGGCCACAGGATATTTCCCTTGTTTGCTGCGCGCCAGCTCTTCTTCTAATGTTTCAATAAAATAACGCCTATTCGATACGCCGGTTAAATGGTCGGTGTTAGCTTGGTATTGCAGCGTATTAGATTGTGCAAGCAACATGGGTACGGCTAAACCAAAATAAACCGTAGATGCGATTACACAAATTGCAAATTGATAAATCATTGCCACTTCCGCTAGCCCAAACCAAGCAACACCAAGGGCCAACGACACACTAAAGATTGCTAAGCTTAATACTGCGCGAAACGCATTCTCGGTATAGGCTATCCACATTTGCGGGATAACTAAGAAAAACACAGCGAAAGCCGCATCGGTATTTTCAAACCACCATGCCACCAAAATAAAGAGATAAAGCATCCCTAGATTCACGCTAAGCTTTATCAAGTACTGGTACATGGGCGTAGGCTGAGTGCTAATGCGCAAATGCCGAATCCAAGCCGAGTAAACCGGCGTTTTCCAACTCAACAAGGCGATAAAGAGCGGCGCCAGCACCAATACACCTACCATATCGCCTACCCACCGCATTAACCAATCTTCATATAGATTGAAAATCGATAGTGAGCCGCTACTAATTTGCACTTGCACACCAAAGAATGCCGCGAGTAATGAAGTGATTACACCGAGCACCAAAAAGCCAAAAATAATGCTCGGCAAACTCCGAATTACATTCATGGTAATAAACTGCCGCAAGAAAAGTGCGCCAATTGCGTAAGAAAAGGTATGTGCCATGGTGGATGAAGTAGCCGTAAATAGCCAAGGTATGAACTCGCTATTCAACCCGTACATGTGATCAATCCAATAGGCGGTTACATAGGAGGCTGCAACTACCGGAATAATCCCCCGCCACCCATATAGCAATATTGCAGCAAAAGTAAGCCCTGCTGGCGGATACCAAATACTTGCAAACGGCCCATACTCAAGTAAAAACGATGCGCGCCAAAGTATCACCCAAGCAAAAAATACCACAAATCCTTTCACCCAACCTAGTTCAGCACCGGGAAGTTGACGATCTTGCGTAAAAGCGTATTCATCATGTTCTGAGGTATGCATCGTTATACTACTCTTTAGGTTCAAAAGTGCTTTGTTTTGTATGTACAAAAAGAAAGCGCCTTGCTGAAAACTTCAACAAGGCGCTGCTAGTTTAACTAAAGTTAGAGAAATAGAAAACTTTGTTAAAACTCACCATCAGAAAAAGCGAACATTGAATCTGAACCTGCCTCAATAGAAGCAACAATGCCTTGAGTTCTTGGCAGAATTTTCGCGAAGTAGAATTTCGCTGTTTTCACTTTGCTCGATGCAAAATCACCAAGTTCAGCTTTTTCTTCAGCTACCTTTGCCATCCGCAGCCACAAGTAACCATAAGCTACGTAACCTACAAGATTTAAGTAATCAACCGCCACACTATTGATGAGGTTCTCATCGCTTTTGAAGTTGCTAAGCACGTGTTTTGATACCCGCTCTAGTTCGGTTAATGCTGCTCCAAGCTGCTTAAACTCCTGTACCCATACGCCAGGTTCAGCGCGCAAGAAAGTTTGTATTTCAGCGGCGAATGGTTGTAATAAAGCACCGCCAGAACCCACCACTTTTCGGCCTAAAAGATCGAGCGCTTGAATACCATTTGTGCCTTCATAGATTTGGGCAATGCGACAATCTCGAACCCATTGCTCTTGGCCCCACTCGCGCACAAAACCATGGCCACCAAGAATCTGCTGGCCCGCTATCGTAGTTTCCAGACCAGTATCGGTCATAAATGCTTTGGCAACCGGAGTTAGCAGCTGCACTTGTGCTTCAGCAGCCTGCCGCTGCTCTGCAGTTTCTGCATACTTCGCCCGATCTAGCTGTTGGCCTACATAACTTGAAAAAGCTCTGCCACCTTCAACAAAAGCCTTCATGGTAAGCAGCATGCGCCGCACATCACCATGCACAATGAGCGGGTCTGCTTCAGCTGCTGTATCTTGGGTTGCTTTGGCACCACGGCCTTGGCGGCGATCAAGTGCATAATCTAATGCTGTACAGTAAGAACGCGCAGCGGCACCTAAGCCCTGAATTCCCACACCTAAACGCTCATAGTTCATCATGGTAAACATCGCCGCTAAGCCACGATGAGGCTCACCCACTAACCAGCCTTGCGCCGCATCAAAATTCATAACACAAGTGGCAGAAGCGTGAATACCCATTTTGTGCTCTACAGAACCCGCTACTGCCGGATTGCGCGCCCCCAATGAACCGTCTTCATTCACTAGAAACTTCGGTACCACAAACAGCGAGATACCTTTTGTACCTGCAGGCGCATCAGGTAACTTTGCCAACACCAAGTGAATAATATTCTCGGTTAAATCATGCTCACCACCGGTAATAAAGATCTTCGTACCGGTAATTGCATAACTGCCATCTGAGTTTGGCACTGCTTTGGTTCTAATAATGCCAAGATCGGTACCAGCATGCGGCTCGGTTAAACACATTGTGCCTGTCCATTCCCCGGCAACCATGCGTGGCAAGTAGATATTCTTTAGTTCCTCACTAGCATGCAAATCCATCGACATGATGGCGCCAGCAGTAAGGCCTGAGTAGAGCGAAAACGAAATGTCAGCAGCACACATCATTTCTTCATATTGCGCTGAAAGTGTTTTCGGCATGCCCATACCACCAAAATCTGGGTTTGCGGTTACGCCAACCCAACCACCTTCTGCTAATGCTTTAAATTGTTCTTTGTAGCCTTTAGGAGTAGTTACCACTCCATTATCGAAGTGAATTCCTTCTTCATCGGCTGCGCGGGCATTTGGGGCAATGAGGTTCGCGGTTAACTTAGCAGCCTCATCAAGAATGGCGCGTGCTGTATCGGGATCAATTACTTCACTCATTTGCGGCATAGTCGCCCAATCAGCACCAACATTTAGCACATCGTGCAGCACAAAATTCATGTCCTGCAAAGCCACGCGATAATCACTCATACTCATACTCCCGTTGATTGTAGCGGCGCAGTGTGTGTACAGCAGCGCTGCGCTCGCTATGGCGCAACGCCTGCAAAACCTGCAAAAAGGAAACCCACCGCAGGTTTTTCAAACGCCTGTTTAACTTTGCGTATCATCGCAAAGGTACAACCAGTTCGCAAGTATTTCTAATCAGTAAAATCTTCTAATGCTTCTACTCTAAAGAGCATGTCGCCAAACCCGAAAATAGTATGTGCCGGCTCAATGGTAACTACGCGCAAGCCGTTTACTAAATCGCCCTCCCATAACATCCGATCATTAATACGTATCCAGCGTTCTTGCGTGCGGCTGCTGTACATATGCGAGTTATAAGTGAAACGAGGTAGGCGCGCCTTTTCTGCACTGGAAAGATCCCGTACATCGCGTAGGGGTTGGGTAGTGGTAACTCTTGCTGGCTCTGGCGCTTGTTCAGGAACATCCGCAAGCCCCACATCGGCCACTGCATCATCAAATAAAGCACGGATATGCGGTGATACTGCATCCAATTCACTGGTTTCCACGCGCTGATGCGGATTAGTAAGCCGCGTACCTTCAGAAACTGTAACGCTCTCTGCTGGCTCTGTATCACTTGCAAGCAAAACAGCTGGCGGAATGGTTAACGATAGCTGCGGAATCATTAGCTCTGCCAAGCGATTGGCAGCTCCAGGATATCGAACTATCGGCTCATCAGCGCTATTAACAGCAAATTCTCTTACCCCATCATCGGTTAGGCGAGGGCCTCGTTGAAAATATGCAGTACTTAGAATAGCCAACTCTACTGCTGCTAAATCGCCCTCATCATGAGTGCTCGGAATACGGCCAGCTTGATTCTGCCGCAGCCATTGCAACTGACGCTCAATATCACGCTGTTGTAACGAGTAAGGAACGCGCTCCGCTAACCCTTCGCGAATAAGCTCCGCTAAATTAGCAGTAAAAGGTACTTGCCATAATATTAACGCGTTACCGGCATACAAGCGGGCAAACTGGGCATCACTTAATAACGCTATCTGATTGCCATCCCATACTTGCCAACCGCCAG
Source organism: Aliidiomarina sp. (assembly GCF_047920995.1). Classification (NCBI taxonomy): domain Bacteria; kingdom Pseudomonadati; phylum Pseudomonadota; class Gammaproteobacteria; order Alteromonadales; family Idiomarinaceae; genus Aliidiomarina; species Aliidiomarina sp. The sequence continues at coordinate 7,309 of NZ_JBLRWZ010000011.1, read as the reverse complement.
ATTGCTGCGCTTGATACCCTACAAGCAGATAATATTGTTGCCCTTCCTGCGCACCTTGAATAAGTGCAGGTACGTTAAACTGGCGAAGTTCATTTGTAGTAAATGAACCCCGTAAACAAGCCAAATCCACATCTTCCAGTTGCGCACACGGTTCGGGGCCCGCCGCAAAACTGGCAACATCCCACTCTCCTGCTAACGCACTCATCGCTGTATGCAGCCCCATGCCATTACTTATCTGTAAAGGCTCATCTTGTGCAGCGCTGCGCTGCTCGCCAGAGGCTTCTTGCTGATGCGCATACAACCAATACACACCCGCTACCGCACTCACTGAAATGAGCAGCATACCAAGCGCAACTATAGCTGAAGTGGCTGAAGCAGGCATTTTAAGGCGTGCCAACAACGTTTCAGAACGCGAGCGCTTGCCTGTTGTAGTAAAGCTTAACGATTCAATAGCAGCCTGCACGTGCTTAGTTGTTACTACCCGCACTTCATCTCTTGCTGCAAGTTGCAGTGCCCTATCGCACACTAGGTTAATCAACCGCGGCGTTCCAGAGGAGAAGTTCCAAATGGCTTTCATGGTTGCTGTTGGGAAAGTATCGGCCGTGCCACCCACACATTTTAAGCGGTGCTCAATATACTCCTGCATTTCCGGCCATGTTAGCGGCAATAAATGATAGCGGGCAACAATTCGCTGCGCTACTTGCCGCAGCTCTCGGCGTTGCAATAATTCTTGTAATTCCGGTTGCCCAATCAGTACCACGCTCAGTAACTTGCGCGAATTGGTTTCAATATTCGTTAATAACCGCAGCTGCTCTAATACCGATGGTAACAAATGCTGTGCTTCATCAATCAATACAACAGGCTGCCGGCCTTGCGAGCTGGCTTCTTGTAAAAACCGGCTAAGGTGATCGGTTAAGCGCTTTAAAGATGCTTTTTCATGTCTACCCGGAATTTTAAACTGGTCGCAAATCGTAGCCAACAGCTCTCGCTCACTTAGCATTGGGTTGATTACAAAGGCGATATCTAGGCTATCGCCAATTTGCTCTAGCACAGCTCTGCACAAGGTTGTTTTCCCCGTACCCACCTCACCGGTAAGTAACAGGAAACCGCCACTGCCGGTTAAACCATTGCGTAAATGTTCTAAACCTTCTTTATGCCGTGGCCCAAGAAACAAAAAATCGGGATCGGGCGCAATTGAAAATGGCACTTGTTGAAAGCCAAAAAAATCATGGTACATCGTTTTTTTGCCACTCTTCATGTTGAACTCTTAGTAAAAGCAAAGTAGCAGTACACAACAGTCCTTGCAATGTGTACTAACATTGGCAATCATCACTGCTATGCAACTTATTAAGAGTGAACATAAATTCTATGCAAGTTTATCTGGTGGGTGGCGCGGTGCGCGACGAATTACTTGGGTTGCCTGTGCATGAGCGCGACTATGTTGTAGTAGGCGCTCATCCAGAAGCTCTATTAGAAAAAGGCTTTATGCCTGTGGGCAACGATTTCCCCGTATTTTTGCATCCGCGAACACATGAGGAGTACGCGTTAGCTCGAACAGAACGTAAATCAGGTTCCGGATATACCGGTTTCAGTTGTTATGCTGCGCCTGATGTAACCTTAGAAGATGATTTACTGCGCCGAGACCTCACTATCAATGCTATCGCCAAAGATGAGCATGGCGAATTTTATGACCCTTATAATGGCATTCGCGATCTCACTCATCGCGTTTTACGCCACGTTTCCCCTGCATTTTCTGAAGATCCCCTGCGGGTATTGCGGGTAGCACGCTTTGCAGCGCGCTTTAAAGAGTTTGATTTTCATATTGCCGAAGAAACGCTTCGCCTTATGCAGCATGTAGTTGCTAACGGCGAAATTAGCCATCTCACTGCCGAGCGCGTTTGGTTAGAAACCCGCAAAGCGCTAGCTACGAAGAACCCGGAGGTTTACTTTCAGGTACTGCATGAAGTAGGCGCGCTAGATATCATTCTCTCTGCTACAACCAAGAATCAAGAGCTGCAGCTACCAATGCTCAAAAAACATGCGTTAGCGCAAGATTCAACGCCGGAAACATTGCTGTGGGAGCGTTTTGTGTTAGTGGCTTTTGATTTACGCCAGGAGTTTACCCCGCAACCCAATGTAGCTGAAGCCCTGAAAGTACCTAAGCTATACGCTAAAGCCGCACATGAAACAGAAAAGCTAGTAATGCAGCTGAGTAAACAAGAGTTAAGCGCAGCTGATATTTTAGCCATTTATCACCGTAATGATGCCTTTAGAAGGCCAGAACAATTAGAGCGCGTGATACGTTGTACCAACGTAATACTCGCAAACACCGCTCGTGCCGAGGCACTCGATGTACAGATATTGCAAGTTGCTTTACAGGAGTTAGAGCAAATATCCGTACACGATATTTTAGCTGCCGGTTATCAGCATCGTGAGATCACTGAGCAACTCGATAAAAAACGGCTGCATCATATCGCCTCGCTTTTTCATGTTTAATCATTCAGGCTTAGCTATTCATGCTTAGCTCACATTGGCGAACAGTAATTTAGAGGAGGTAAGTTTACCGCGAGCTCTTGCAAGAACGGGGTTACCAGCGAAACGCAACCGTGTTAAGCGCTTGCCGTTGCCCAGCTTCGCTATGTAAAAATTGTTGCCACAAGTTTTGCAGCGTTTCCTTTTGTACTGGATGCACATGTAACGGATGTAAATCAGCCAGAGGCTTTAATACAAATGCACTGGTTAATACTTCAGCGCGTGGCAGTTCTGGTTCACCATTAGGTTTCGCCGGCTGCACAAGGTTTGCATATAACAACACGTCCAAATCTAAGGTTCTGGAACAGTATTTTTCTGTTTCGCTTGGTTTTCCAAATTGCTGTTCAATTTCTTTGCAATGTTCTTGCACAGTTAACAGCGAATCATGAGTTAAAAAGCTCACTACTAAATTAAAAAATGGCGGGCCCTTAAAACCAAGTGCTTCCGATTCATACACCGGTGAAACTTTAATTTGCTGGTAAAATTTAGTGAGATATTGAACCGCTTTTCGAATATTCTGCTCGCGATTAATATTACTACCGATACCGATGCTTACCTGCTGCAATTTTTCCATTGCTCCACCTAACCTTACTCGTTAACTACTCAGTTTCAGCTTGCGCTCGTACTATTGTAACTGCAACCGTTCGCGCTGCTTTTACCGCTGTTGGCTTGGCAACACGTACTTTAATTGTAGCAACTGAATACATATCAATAATTCTAGCAGCGAGCATTTCCGCCACTTCCTCAATCAATCCCCAGGGTTTTTCATCAATCCACTGCACAACTTTACGCTGCACTGCATCATAATCAAGCGCATCGGCAATATCGCCACTTTGCGCAGCCGGCTGGTTATTCCACGCCATTTCTAAATCAATCACTAAAGGCTGCTGAATGGCTTGCTCCCAATCGAAAATACCAATCACGGCAGGAACTTCCAAACCTTCAATGCTTACAAAATCATTCATGCCTATGCCCTTTAGTTTTTATTTTGTTACAATTTCGGTTGCAGCGCTGTACATTTAGTAAGCAAAAAACACGCTGGTCGGATAGCTTTTAATTAGAAAAGCACGTATTCTCCCTCGCCACCAACCATATTAACGCAACCGGAAGCCGCAAAAAAGCTAATGTCTGCTCTCGCTATATTAATGATTGTTATTGCCTATCTAATTGGCTCTATTAGTAGTGCAGTTTTAATTTGTAGGGCTTTCCGATTAGACGATCCGCGGCTTCGAGGGTCTGGCAATCCGGGTGCTACCAATGTTTACCGGCTCGGTGGCCCAGTTCCTGCAGGGCTAACCCTATTTGCTGATGTACTGAAAGGTATGTTGCCAGTATGGGCGGCCTACTACTTAGCAATACCACCAATAGCCCTTGGCCTAGTTGCAGTTGCCGCTTGCCTTGGCCATATCTACCCTCTGTACTTTAAGTTTCAAGGCGGAAAAGCAGTAGCTACAGCGCTTGGCGCAATGTTTCCAGTAGCATCGGAAATGGCAATATTGCTGATTGTAACTTGGCTACTGGTATTTTGGGTAAGCCGCGTTTCCTCACTAGCGGCATTGATCACGGTAGCCTTATCCCCGGTTTATGCATGGTTTATCAAACCGCAGTATACGATTCCAGCAATTATGCTCGCAGCGCTGATTATTTGGCGGCACCGAGCGAACATTGTGCGGTTATGGAAAGGAACTGAAGTTGGATTCTCGGGTGCCAAGCGCAGTACAAAAAAAACCAAGCCCAACAAAACACCCCACGAATAAACGCAATAACTGCGTTGCTTCTGCCTGTAGTGAACTTACAACGGGCTAAGCTCGGTAAGAGGCCAGCGTGGCCGAACTTTCACTGATAAATCGACACTTTGCTGCGCTGCTAATCGCTGCGCGCCAGCGAACGCTATCATCGCTCCATTATCGGTACAAAATTCTGAACGTGGGTAAAATACTTCGCCACCCAATGCCAACATCGTTTCTTGCAAGGCTTCTCGCAAACGCACGTTAGCACTTACACCGCCCGCCACAACTAAACGCTTCATGCCGGTTTGTTTTAGCGCTCGTTGGCACTTAATAATCAGGGTATCTACTACCGCATCTTGAAATGCCCGCGCGATATCAGCTTGGGTTTGTGCATCTTTACCATTACTGGCAATTGCTTGGGCGGCAGCAGTTTTTAAACCACTAAAAGAGAAATTTAGCCCTGGTTTATCGGTCATTGGCCGCGGAAATTGGAAACGCCCCGCTACCCCAGAGTTCGCTAGCGCAGCTAAGCGTGGGCCACCTGGGTAATCTAAGCCTAGCAATTTAGCTGTTTTATCAAACGCTTCGCCAGCTGCATCATCAACCGATTCACCAAGTAACTGATATTCACCAATACCGTTTACCTGCACCAGTTGGGTATGGCCGCCAGATACCAGTAATGCAATAAATGGAAATTGCGGCTGGGTTTCCTCAAGCATGGGCGCTAATAGGTGCCCTTCCATATGATGCACGCCAACAGCAGGAATATTCCAACCAAAGGCTAAACTTCTACCAATGGTTGCGCCCACCAGCAAGGCCCCGATTAATCCGGGGCCAGCAGTGTAGGCAACACCATCAATATCTGCAGGAGTAAGGTTTGCATCAAGTAATGCTTGTTTAATAAGAGGCAATGTTTTACGTACGTGATCGCGGGATGCCAACTCAGGAACTACGCCGCCATAATCGGCATGTAGTTTTACTTGGCTGTATAAAGCATGAGCTAACAACCCTTGCTCGGTATCATAAATGGCGATACCGGTTTCATCACAAGAGGTTTCAATTCCAAGAACACGCATAATACCCGCCTAGCCCGTTAATTCATTTGCAGAGGCGGGTATTCTATCGAAAGAATGCGTTTATAACTAGCTGATTTGGCCTAGCTTAGTACGCACCTGTTCACCTGAAATTTCGCCGCGCTCGGCTAGTTTATTCAACGATTGTTCCATGGTTTGCATGCCCATAGATGCGCCCGTTTGAATCGAAGAATACATCTGCGCTACTTTGTCTTCACGAATTAAGTTCTTAATCGCAGAAGTTGCCAACATAATTTCATGTGCAGCAACACGGCCACCACCAAGCTTCTTGATGAGAATTTGTGAGATTACTGCTCGCAATGATTCCGAAAGCATTGAGCGAACCATCGATTTTTCATCACCAGGGAACACATCCACAATCCGATCTATGGTTTTCGGCGCAGAGGTTGTGTGTAGCGTAGCGAATACTAAATGCCCTGTTTCAGCTGCAGTGAGTGCTAATCTAATGGTTTCTAAATCCCGTAATTCGCCCACCAGAATTACATCAGGATCTTCCCGCAATGCTACCCGCAAGGCATTTTTAAAACTGAGCGTATCGCGAAACACTTCACGTTGGTTAATTAGGCACTTATTATTTTGGTGTACAAATTCAATAGGATCTTCAATGGTAAGCACGTGGTACGGAAACACGGAGTTAATATAATCAACCATTGCCGCAAGGGTTGTTGATTTACCAGAGCCGGTTGGCCCGGTTACCAACACCAGGCCACGCGGATATTCAGCAATTCGCCGAAGAATTTCTGGGGCGTTTAAATCTTCTAGGGTTTGAATAGTATCCGGAATGGTTCGAAATGCAGCAGCGGGCCCGTTCATTTGCATAAATACGTTCGCACGAAAACGTGCCAACCCTTCAATAGCAAACGAGAAATCAACTTCCAGATGCTCTTTAAACTGTTCTTGCTGACGTTCGTTCATCAGCGAGTTAACCATCAGTTCAACATCTCGAGAGTTGAGCTTCTGTGTGTTAACCTTAACGAGGTCACCGTCGATTCGCACTAACGCCGGAGAACCAGAAGATAAATGTAGATCAGAGGCTTCACTTTGTACGCTATATTCTAGTAGTTGTTTGATATCCATATAAAACTCTTAAGCTATTGAACTGGAAGAAGACACCCAAGCGCTATGCAAAAATCATTCGATCTTGCTACAACAGCAAACCGTTATTTCGAACGTTACAGCGAAGTACTACAGCGTATTGAGCATGCTGCTAATGCTGTACAACGCACTCCTAACACTATAGCACTTCTGGCAGTGAGTAAAACGAAACCTGCAGAAGCAATTGCTGCGCTTTATGCAGCAGGACAACGTGATTTTGGTGAAAACTATGTGCAAGAAGGTATCGATAAAATTCATGAGTTAGAAGAGCTTACCGATATTACTTGGCACTTCGTTGGCGCATTACAATCAAACAAAAGCAAAGATGTAGCTGCGCATTTTGATTGGGTACACAGCATTGATCGCGGTAAAATTGTTAACCGTTTAAATGAACAACGCCCCAAGCACTTACCACCCCTACAGTGTTTAGTGCAGGTTAATATTGATTATGAGCCAACTAAAGCTGGGGTGCAACTGAACGAACTTGGTAAAATTGCTGAGCAAATCGATAAGGCTAGCCACTTAACTTTACGTGGTATTATGGCCATTCCAAATCCTGATGCTACAGAGCAAGAAAAGCATAACAGCTTCCAACAGTTAGAAAATGTAATGCAGGAGCTAAAGGCGAAATACCCAAGTGTTGATACACTTTCATTAGGGATGAGTAATGATTTGGAAGCAGCAATAGCCCATGGCTCAACCATGGTGCGTATTGGTACTGCCTTGTTTGGGAAACGAGAAATTGGGAAACGAGAAATTAGAAAACGATAGATTGGCGAGCACGAAAATAAATAGCGCCGCCCTCTCACAATTCAAGCAATAAAAGGAACTACGATTTATGAGCAACGATATCCGCAC
>NZ_JBLRWZ010000010.1:0-71950 GCF_047920995.1 Aliidiomarina sp. | reverse complement strand
CTTTCGGCTAAATTGCCTACTACCGCGTGATTAGGCCATAACCTTAAGTATTCAGCCCCGCGTTTTAATGTTTTCCACATGGAGCCCTCACTTTTTTACCATTACTGATTGTATATTCGCACAAAGTAGTGAATAAGATCAAAAAAACAGCATGTGCTGTTTTCTCGCACAACTAACTATTTCTATTTATTTCAGTACCTTAAAGACTTCACTTCAGCTAATTAACAAGGTTATCCACAGAAAAAGTGGATGAAATTGAACATCTCTTGGCACTTCCGTTTTTTTGTCGCTTATGGCATTGTTAAGCAACTCATTTTCATTACCGCTGCGCTGTAATTTAGTATACACAAAGCATCTGTAGCGCGCTGCACAGATGGGCATAGCGCAATACCAATAATTCTTCTTCGAGGTACTCCATGAGCATCATTGTTTTTGGCATCAAGAACTGTGACACCGTGAAAAAAGCCCTGAAATGGCTAAAAGAGCATAAGGTTGATTATCAATTTGAGGATCTAAAAACAATCCAATTACCCGCTTCCACGATCGAGCATTGGGTAAATGAAGTAGGTGTGGATACCCTAATTAATAAACGCGGCACAACTTGGCGTAAACTGCCAGAAGACGACAAAGGTGAGCTCACTTTGCCGCGCACAGTGCACTTGATTCAAGCCCACCCAACCCTATTAAAACGTCCGGTAGTTGTGGCCGCTGGTGTTATAACAGTTGGTTTTGATGAAGCAGTATGGCAGGAGCGTTTTGGTGTCTGAAGCATACGATCACAATCACCCAACGCTGGTTTTAGCGCGCGAATTAATTAGCCGTCGTTCAGTAACACCAAATGATGAAGGCTGCCAGCCATTGATGGCTGAGCGTTTAGCAAAGCTAGGTTTTTCTATCGAAGAAATGGTGTTTGCAGATACCACCAATATGTGGGCTCGGCGCAATAACTCCGGTCCGGTATTTTGTTTTGCAGGCCACACTGATGTTGTACCTGCTGGTGATGAAAGCGCATGGCACACCCCTCCTTTTGAACCCGTCGATAAAGATGGCGTGCTGTATGGCCGTGGCGCTGCCGATATGAAAGGTAGCCTAGCGGCAATGATCGTGGCTACTGAACGGTTTATCGAAAAGCATCCTAACCATACCGGCAGCCTCGCCTACCTGATTACCAGTGATGAGGAAGGCCCCTTTATCAATGGTACGGTAAAGGTAATTGAAACCTTAGAGGCACGAAATGAAAAAATAGCTTGGTGTTTGGTGGGTGAACCCTCAAGCACAAATTATTGTGGTGATGTAGTTAAATACGGCCGCCGAGGCAGCTTAACAGGTTATTTAAGCATTGCAGGAATTCAAGGCCATGTAGCTTATCCGCATTTAGCACGTAACCCAGTACATCAAGCTGCACCAGCTATTGCTGAGCTGGCTGCCGAGCTTTGGGATAATGGCAACGCCGCGTTTCCCCCTACCAGTATGCAGATTGTAGATATGCAAGCGGGCACTGGCGCCACCAATGTAGTTCCTGGCAAGCTCAACGTTACCTTCAATTTACGATTTAGCACCGAATCCACGGCCGAAGGATTGCAGCAGCGAATTTTAGCTATACTTGATAAGCATGAGCTTACTTACTCTATCGATTGGATCTTAAACGGCTTGCCATTCTTAACAGAACAAGGGTCGTTGGTAACCGCAACGAAAGCGGCGATTACTAAGATCATTGGCCAAGAACCGGAACTATCCACGGCTGGCGGCACATCTGATGGCCGCTTTATCGCCCCAACGGGGGCGCAGGTAATTGAGCTTGGTCCAGTAAATGCCAGTATTCACAAAGTGAACGAACACGTAAGCCACCGTGATTTAATTCAGCTTACCGATATGTATGAAGCAATTTTGGAGCATATACTCGTTGATGAATAACAATCAGTTGCCGAACACTTTGCAGCAGTTATTTGGGGTTACCAACCAGCACGTTACAGAGCTGCCCGGCAACACCTCTAGCAGCCTGTATTTGCAAAGCGAGGTTATGCAGGCATTTCAACGGATGCAGCAGGCCGCTGCAAGTGCTGGCCACGATTTACAAATCGCCAGTGCCTTTCGCAGCTTTGCGCGGCAAGAGGCCATTTGGGCACGCAAGTTTGCTGCCAGTAGCCAAGATGAGGCTGGGATCGCTACCATACTGCATTGGTCGGCGTTACCAGGCACGAGCCGCCATCATTGGGGCACTGACATGGATATTTATGATGCCACCGCTTTAGGTGAGCAAAAACTACATTTGGTGCGCGAAGAATACACAGAAGGTGGGCCTTGTTGGCCACTTTGGCGTTGGTTGCAAGATCATGCGGCAGAATATGGGTTCTATTGGCCTTATCAGGGCCGTGGTAATGGTGTTGCTGCGGAACCTTGGCACCTAAGCTATGTGCCACTAGCGGCTAAATACCTTGAGCTATGGCGTGATCCGCATACAATTTCCGAGTGGGCTCTGCTACTGCAAAGCAGAAAGCTACCTGGGTTTCCTCTGCTACTACAAGATTTAGAAGCTCTTATTCGCCGGTACACCCTGCAGGTTGAACCCATCCCCAGCGAAGTACAACGCTAATGGACATTGGTTGGGGCGCGATCCTTATTATCGTTCTGGCAATCGGGATCATTCTCAGCAATATTATGCTGGTTAAGAAAACCGCGCACATGAAAATGCCTGAATCGGTAGTAAAACGAGCGCAAGAAAAACGCCTTAGAGAAAAAGAGCAGCAACAAAAGATAACAAGTGATTCTGCAGAAGGTGAGCCTAGCAATAGTAAAGATAAGAACGACAACCCCAACAACACATAGAAAAAAAAGCGCTCATCATGAGCGCTTCCTCGGCTAGGTTATGTTGCGTATGCGATTGCTTAATCGAATTGCATACCTAAACGTTTACCTACTTCTTCGTAAGCTTCTACCACGCCACCAAGGCCTTGGCGAAAACGATCTTTATCAAGCTTGGTACGGGTTGCAATATCCCATAAACGACAACCATCTGGGCTGAACTCATCACCCAATACAATTTCGCCATTAAACACACCAAACTCGAGTTTATAATCCACCAATAACATACCACCTTCTGCAAATAACGGCTTGAGCACGTTATTTACCGCAAGTGTTAAGCGTTTCATTTCGGCGAGCTGTTCAGCGGTAGCCCAACCAAACGCTATGGCATGGCTCTCATTCACCATAGGATCATGCAGAGCATCGTTTTTGAGAAATAACTCAAAGGTAGGTGGGTTGAGTTCAAGCCCCTCTTCCACACCTAATCTGCGTACTAACGAGCCAGCGGCAAGATTCCGAACCACACACTCAACTGGAATCATTGCCAATTTCTTTACCAAACATTCATTATCCGATAGCAGCTTTTCCATTTGCGTAGGAATTCCTGCCGCTGCTAACTTTTCCATAATGAAATAGTTAAACTTATTGTTCACCATGCCTTTGCGGGCTAGCTGTTCAATTCGCTCACCATCGAATGCCGATGTATCGTCCCGAAACTGCAGAATTAAGTACTCTGGGTTTTCGGTGGTAAATACTGTTTTTGCCTTGCCACGGTATAACTCGTTAAGTTTTTGCATGAACCCAATCTCAACTATTCTTCAGTTTGCACACGAAACGCTTCTACAAACGCCGGCATCCAAGCCGAAATCTGCTCAGCAGAAACAGGTTGATCGTCGATATTCGCTAAGATGTATACTACACCATCGCGCTCATCCACATTAAATTCAACTTCAGTACCCGCGCGGAGTGGCAACGGGCCACCATCTCTACTACGCCAAAACGCTAAGCGTTTGAAAAAGCCACGCTTGCCTTCTGGTTCATACGCAGTATACAAAATCCCTTCCGATTGGTTGAAATCATCCAGAATAAAACCGATGTTTTCAAGAATCGATGGCATTAAGCCCCACGCCACATTAAATGAGCTCTCAAATGCGATGGCAGCAAAGCCATCAGGGGTTTCTGCTTCGCGTATTTCAACTCCCCTGCGGGCATCCGCCATACGATCTGCTGAATAGTTGGTGTTTAAGTGAGATGAAACTCGGTTTAACACACCCGCTTCTAAATCGCGTTGCAACATTACGGGCGTATCTTGACGAGACATTTCTCGGCCATTCACATACCAGCTAATATCGGTAACACGCGCATCAATTACGGTACTACGGCGGTGCGGTGCTGATTGCATCGCCACTTCAATTGTTTGCATGGAGGTATAGGTATCGCGAATACGGCGTAGGCGATTCAAAAAGCCAGGCCGCGTAACAGTGTAATGCTCTTGTTCAAAACGAGCAGTTACAATACGGCTTTCTGGTTCATTAACCACGATCTCCGCACCCATGCTACCTACAATAGATTCTACCCCACTCCAAACCCATGCCGGTAAATCACTAATGCCTTCTACCGAATCAAACGCCAAACGTGTTTCAGAAATACCATCTTCCGTACGGCTACCCGGCGCTAACGTTAATACTTGGCGAGGAGAACGAACACTAACTGCTGCACCAATTGAACCGGTTTCCTGTTCCGCTGAAAGTTGTGGCAAACGATACTGGGCACGCTGAGCTGGCATATTTAGCCCTTCAGGTACCACTAATTGGCCACGGTCTTCCACTTCTAGGTAATCAAACCCACCTTCTGCTAAATCACGTTGAGCTGCACAGCCGCTTACGATCAGCGCACTTAAGGCAATTGCCCCTACTTTAGTAAACTTCATCAAAACTCCGTTATTGTAAGTATCCTGCTGCTTTGAGTGCTTCTTCGATAACTTTTTCACTGGCAAGTTCCGGAGGCGTAAGCGGTAACCGATAATTAGCTTGAATCCAACCTAAATGTGCCATAGCCCACTTCACTGGAATCGGGTTAGCTTCAATGAACAAGGCATCATGCAGTAGCGCAAGTTTCTTATCGAACTTAGCCGCACCTTCAGCATCACCTCTACATGCAGCATCTACCATATGCTTCATGGTTTGCGGCATGAGATTCGCAGTTACACTAATAACCCCATGGCCACCAGCAAGCATAAATTCGCGCGATGTTGGATCGTCGCCGCTGAGTAACAGGAAATCTTGGCCACACAAGCGCTGTAGCTCAGCAACTCGCTCTACCTCACCGGTTGCTTCTTTGATGCCGATAATATTTTTAAACTGTGCCAATTCCGCCACTAATTCTGGCGCCAAATCGCACACTGTTCGGCCTGGAACATTATATAAAAATTGGGGTAAATCACTCGCCTCACTTACATGGCGATAGTGCTCTATAATCCCTTTTCGGCTTGGTTTGTTGTAATAGGGAGTAACATTCAAAAAACCATCAACACCATATTGGGCAATGCGTTCGGTAAGCTGAACCGCTTCTTGCGTTGAGTTTGAGCCGTTACCCGCAATTACTCGTATACGATTATCAGCAAGCTCAACCGTAGCGCGCACTACATCAACATGCTCGTCATGGCTTAATGTTGGTGATTCACCAGTAGTGCCAACCGATACAATCGCATCGGTACCATATTGAATGTGAAACTCAACGAGTTCAGCAAGGAGTTTATAATCAACATTGCCGTTGCTGGTAAATGGAGTGACAAGCGCCACCATACTGCCGGTCAGCATAGAATCTCCCTCTAAAAATAAGGCCACAATCTTACTCGTGCAGCCACTGAATAACAAGTGTACTTCACTAGCGATTTCGCAGAATGTATGCTTTCATAAAAATTAAATTGCCACATGCTTAAGGAGTTCAGCTATGAAAACTTTACAAGTGGGCGACAAAGCCCCAATGTTCACACTTCCCGATCAAAACGGTGAGCCCGTTAATTTAGCGGAATTACTTAAATCTGCAAAAGTACTAGTTTACTTCTATCCAAAAGCGATGACCCCAGGTTGCACTGTGCAAGCACAAAAGCTGCGCGATACCCGTGATGAACTTGCCGCAAAAGGTGTTGTGGTAGTTGGTATTAGCCCAGATGCGCCGAAACGATTAGCTAAATTCACTGAGCGCGATGAGCTTAACTTCACGTTGCTAGGTGACGAGCAAAATGAAGTTTCCAATGCATTTGGTGTGTGGGGCCCGAAAAAGTTCATGGGCAGAGAATATGATGGCATCCATCGCATCAGCTTCTTAATCGGCCAAGACGGCAAAGTAAGCCATGTTTTTGATAAGTTTAAAACCAAAGACCACCACGAGGTGGTATTAAACGCATTAACCGCATAACCGAAAAATACTATTCGATACTAACGAGCGCTTATTCAGCGCTCGTTTTCGTATCTTCGCTTGGCATCTCTTCTTGAAAATCTTGGTTTGATAATGCAGTAATTACCGCCTTCACTAAACTGGCTAATGGTATCGCAAAAAATACTCCCCAGAATCCCCAAATAGCCCCAAAAATCAACACCGCTGCAATGATATATACCGGGTTCAAATTCACCGCTTCGGAGAATAGAATCGGCACCAGCACATTGCCATCGAGCGCTTGAATAACAAGATACGCGAAAATCAGCCAAAGCAGCGTGGTGCCCATACCAAACTGGAACAAGCCTACGAGTGCAATAGGAATGGTAACCACAGCTGCACCAATATAGGGAACCAACACGGATAGCCCTACCAGAGTAGCTAGCAGAGCTGCATAACGAAGCTCAAAAAAGCTAAAAGTAGCGAACGATACAACCGCTACAATAACAATCTCAACAGATTTACCACGAATATAATTCATGATTTGTAGGTTCATTTCTGAACCTACCTGGCTTATCAATCGGCGTTGCTCAGGTAAGATGCGATTCAAGTGGTCCATAAGAATCGCTTTGTCTTTCAGCATAAAGAACACTAACAACGGCACAATAATCATATACACCAAAAACACGGCGAGCAGCACAATAGTATTTAAAGAACGCTCAAGTAAATTCTCCCCGAATTGTAAAAGCCGATCATTTACCTTATCGGTAAACATTTGAATTTGGGAGCCATCAATAAAGGCCGGTGCTATTTCTTCGGCACTCTCCATAAGATCGCGCCAAGCTTGAGCAATGAGGGGTAACTCTGAGAGTAAGTTTACACTTTGCTGCCAAATTACCGGTACTAAGAAGAATACCAGTAGCAACACTAAACTAATAAAAAGCAGGAACACGATAAGAACAGCATAAATCCGCGGTACTATTCTTTCAATTCGCGCTACAGGCCACTCCAATAGGTAAGCAAGTGCCACAGCAACTAAAATGGGTGCTAGTATTTTGCCAGCAAAAACAATCAGGCCAAACCCAATGATCAACAATAACGCTAGCGTTACAGCATTTGGATCTGCAAAGCGGCGCTGAAACCAACTGCGAAGATAGCTCAACATAACTCGGTTTTTCTCCCATTTAAGATAAGCCGCATACTAACAGCACCGCCCTCTGATTAGAACAGCTGAATTAAGCTGTATTCTAATTGTATTAAAGCAAAGTAGCATTGTACAAATAGTTGGCTAACCAATAGTTTACACTACTTTTAAAGGCCCATGCCATGGGAACCAAAACGAAAACGTAAGCTCTAATGCAATGTTCAAAGGTAATGTACAATTATCACTTTATTCGATAGGCTTTGTAATCGAAGCCACGGAGTTGTTGAAGTTCATGGGAAAAACCACGCGTTTTGTTACTGCTCTTGCTTGTTCAGCCGCACTTACGTTTACGGTTGCAGGCAGTAGTTTATCCACCGCAAATGCCCAAAGCAGAACAGATGTACCTACTATTGGTACCGCTGGTGGTGCCTTTATGTCGCTCGAACGCGAACGCTTATTTGGCGATCACTATATGCGCGAAGTTCGCCGCGTTGCACCAATTGTGGAAGACCCCGTACTTAAAGAATACCTGAATACCGTAGGCAACCGGTTAGTTCGCCATGCAGATAATGTGCAATATCCGTTTAATTTCTTCTGGGTAAATGATTCCAGCATTAACGCCTTCGCCTTTCTTGGCGGCAATGTGGGTATGCACACCGGGTTAATTCTCGAAGCCGAGGATGAATCGGAAATGGCGGCAGTACTAGCTCATGAAATTGCCCACGTAACCCAACGTCATATTGCGCGCAATATGGAACGCCTACAGGCCGCAGCACCTATTACCTTGGCACAAATGCTCGGTGGTATTTTGTTAACTGTAATCAACCCACAACTCGGCATGGCTGTGCTTTCAACAGGGGTAGCCGGTGCCCAGCAACGGGCTATAAATTATACTCGGCAATTCGAACAGGAAGCCGATCGAGTAGGCATGGCCACGTTAGCGCGAGCAGGCTACGATCCTGAAGGCGCGCCAAGATTTTTTACCAAGCTACAAGCTAGGTATCGCTATGCAACTCAAGTGCCCCAGTTCTTAATTACTCACCCACTGCCTGAATCACGTATCTCGGATACACGTTCACGTGCCCAAGCACTTGGCCCACTACAACTAGAACCAAGCTTAGATTTTGAGCTAGCTAAAGCGCGTATTCGGGTGCGCTATGGCACTCGCAATGCTAGAGATCTGCTGGTAAGTTTTAATAACGAGATGCGCGATGGCCAACATCCAACGAAGCGTTTAGCTTCCCGCTACGCCAAAGCTCTTGCATTATTCGAGCTCGAGCAATTTGATGAAGCCAAAGAAATTATCGCTGAGCTCATTGCCGTTGAGCCGTTTAACTTGTTCTTCTTAGATACCAAAACCGATATCATGCTCGGCCAAAAGCGCGAAGCGGAAGCGGTAGAGTGGCTCACCCGAGAATACATGCGCCGGCCCAACAACCAAGTGGTTACCTTAAACTTAGTGTATGCAGCAATTGCAGCAAACGAAACACAGTTAGCGCGCCGTATTATTAATGATTATGTAATCCATAACAAAAACGATGTAGTAGCGTATCAACTAATGATCGATTTACATCAGAAAACTGGAAATGGGCCCGCCCTTCATGAGGCACAAGCAGAGCTGCACGCGCTACGCGGTAGCTTTCAGCTTGGCGTAGATGAGCTCCATTCAGCGTTCGTAAAAACCAATGAAAGCGATGAAAGTAACCGCCAGCGTATTCAAGCACGTATCTTTCAACTGCGCGCATTAGAAGCCGAGCGCAATCGAGTTTTTGACATTTAAATAAAACCTTGTAGAGTGCGCGGCAAGTTTAGGATTTCGGAGAAAATAGATGTCTGAGTTTACCATTTATCACAACCCGCGCTGCTCGAAGAGCCGGCAAACTTTGGCGCTGCTAGAAGAACATGGCGTACAAGTAAACATTGTTGAGTATTTAAAAACTCCTCCTTCGGCCACTACTCTACTTGCATTAAGCAAAGCTTTAGCAATCCCTTTAGCCGATATGCTGCGTACTAAAGAAGATGAATATAAAGCGTTGGGGCTAAAAACCTTCTCGGGTAGCAAGCGGGAATTAGCCGAAATTGTTGCGCAACACCCGAAAGTGTTGGAACGGCCAATTGTACTCAACGAAGATCGCCAACACGCCCGTATTGGGCGGCCGCCAGAATCTGTATTGGAGTTACTGTGAACACTGATTTTCTACAATCTGCGAGTTTTTACCGCAAACTAACGCTTATTTGCTACCCAAGTTTATTAGTGTTCGTAGCCCTGTGGCATACTGTGCTGGCCACCAACGAGTTTTTAAGCGTGTATATTAGCCTGGCCATTTGGGTTGTACCGTTGTTACTGCCATTGAAAGGAATTCTGCAGGGCAACCCTTACACCCATGCTTGGGCCAATTTCATTCTAATATTTTATTTCATTCATAGTTTAACCGCTCTCTATACTCACCCTGATGAGCGTATTTTCGCCGCAATTGAGTTAATTCTTACTACGGGAGCATTCATCGGCGCTACCTATTATGCGCGCTATCGCGGCCGAGAGTTAGGGTTGGGTATTAAAAAGAAAAAAGATGAAGCGGTTGTTACAAACGCCGGCAAAATGGAGTAATAACCACTCCACTGGCGAGCGCTTATACCTGTAGTATTTGTTTTATAAACGGTAGGGTTAAGCGCCGCTGTTGGGCCATTGAGGCTTCATCAAGTTTTTCAAGCACGGCCATCAACTGATGCATATCGCGGCTTAAGCGCTGCATCATATAATCACCCACCTCAACAGATAGCTCTAAACCACGTTCTTGCGCATGTTGCTGCAACGCTTTAACTTTGCCTGCATCATTCAACTCTTGTAATTGAAAAGTAACGGCTAACTGCAAGCGTGAGCGCAAATCAGCCAATGCTATCGGCAGCCGCTGTTGGCTTTTTGCCGCAGCACCCACAAGGTACCCTGCGCGCTTATCTAACAAACGATTAATCAATATAAATAAAGCTTCTGCCCATTCCGGAATTGCCACTACGGCTTCTAGGTCGTCTAGAGCAATAAGATCATACTGTTCAATACCATTTAGAACGCTGGCTGCTGAGGGTGTTGTCAGTTCAGCTAACGGTAAGTAAATACTTGATTTACCCGCATTAGCAAAACTTTCACATAACGCGCACAACAGGTGTGTTTTTCCTCTACCCGCTCCACCGAACAGCAAGGTAAACTGCTCTTGTGGCTGCCATTCGGCCTGCGCTAAGCGCTGCAAATGGGCATACGCGGGCTGATTTTCGCCCACCACAAAGTTGCTGAACAATGCATGATCAGGTAATTGCACTGGCAAGGCCAACTGCTGTTCTCGAGCCATTACCGCAACCATCGATACTCCAACACAACCTCGTTGCTTTCATGATCTCTGCGCATCGGTAAAGCTTCAATGCGCCGTTCAAAAGCTAGCGCTTGCACCAATAATTCCGAACTGCCTCTTACCTGCACTACAAACTCAAGCATACCTTGCTGATAACGCGATAGGTGAACTTGATCTACTTGCCCCTGCTGCTGCAGCAGTTGCTCTGCGGCCAATAACTGCGCTATATCTGCAAAACCGCTAAAACGCACCCGCACAATTTCCTGTTCACCATCGGAACTGCCAATGAACACTTTCGCTACCCGATCGGTTACTTGGTTCACTAACGCCCGCGCAAGTTCAGCCTCGCTATGCGCATTCACGGTTGCATTAAACTCACGCTCCCCCACTACCACAATGGCTTCTAATTGCAGTAATTCAGCGCCATCTTCACCCGTAATCGGAAACATTCGTGCGCTTACTACGCCTGCAACTGGATAGCGATCGGTAGCCCGCTTTACTTCGCGCTGAAAGCGGCCCCACACATCGCGAGGGCCAACTGCTAATTGATCTTCTAAATCCATTAATGGCATCAGTATGGGCATGCCTCGGCGTTGTGATTCGCTATGTAGCGCATCTAAAAATTCACGATCTTCAGAGCGGCTAACTAATCGAATTCCTCTGCTCGGAGAGTTTTCTGCTAGCCACAGCAACAATTGCGGACGTTCTCCGGTCCACATTGGGTATCCCGCCCGCTGCAGAAGCTGACGAATACGCTGCTCAGCGAAAATGGCCTGCAAATAGGTACTATCGCCCTCGCGGCGGTAGCCAAACTGCAGTAGATAATCGTTCACTGAACTCAGTTCGTTGCGCACAATCGAGTGGCTGGTTACTTCAGTAGTACCCGATACGCGCACTAATACCTCTTGGAAAAGGTTTGGCAGCTCACGTTGGCGCTGCGCCCTGCTCTGATCGTTAACTTCTACTTCGGCTTGTAGCAGCTGCGCAAAGCTATCATTTGCTAACGCATTACCGAAGCTACCGAGCCAAAAGATTAGAGCGCTGCTAATTAGAAATACAAACCGCACAGAAATCGCCTTCCTTTAATAGTAAGTATGGATAATAAACATCCCGCGGCACCACGGCAAGTAACAACCTGTGGATAAGCCTGGGGGAATTCTGGCGAAAACTCTTTTTCGCTGATAAAGTATGGCCACACGTTAGTTAACCAAAATAATGGAACCAATTTAGCATGCTCAGACAACAAATACGCGCCGTTAGTTCGTTACTCTCCACGATGACACTTATCGGCCTTTGTGTGGGCATGACCAGTACCCTACTTAGTTTACGCGGCACCATGGAAGGTTTCACCACTGTTACCATTGGTTTAATTATGTCTGCCTATTTTATAGGCTACCTTTTTGGCGCCACGCGAGCGCCCAAAGATATTCGCCGAGTTGGCTATATTCGTGCCTTCGGTGGCTTAGCCGCATTAGCTTCGGTGGCGGTATTGGTGCAAGCCATCTGGATCGATCCAATCGTATGGCTAATCATGCGCTTTATCAGCGGCTTCGCCATTTCCGCATTATTCGTAATTGCCGAAAGCTGGTTAAACACTATGGCAGATAACCGCAATCGGGGCGCGATGTTATCAGTATATTTAGTGTTAATTTACGGTGGTTTGGTGGTAGGGCAATTGATTCTCGGGTTTGCTGATCCGGCAACGTTTGTACCCTTCGCCATTATTGCCCTGTTAATCAACGTATCACTGATTCCGATTCTGGCTACCATTACCGTAGAACCCACCACTCATGAAGCCAAAAAAGTGCCGCTAAAGTTGTTACTTGAGCAGGCACCTTTGGGTATCGTTACGGCATTCATCATGCAAGCATGTAGCGCGATGTTTTATGGTGTAGGCCCAGTGTACGCCACTGCCATAGGCCTTTCCGTAACGCAAGTAACCATATTCATGGCGGCATTTTTGTTTGGCGGCATGGTATTGCAAACCCCAGTGGGCCTACTTTCAGACAGGTTCGACCGCCGCGTAGTGCTGGCGTTCTGCGCGTTAACCTCGGCCGTATTGGCCTTAATACTGGCGCAAATTCCAGGTACCCAGCCGGTACTTATTTATGCCGTAATGATTGCCTTAGGTGGTTCGTTACTGCCGCTGTATTCTTTGGCCATGGCGCACACCAACGATTATCTCACTAAAGATCAAATGATTGGTGCTACCGGTGCGATTGTTAAAGTGGGTGGTATTGGCGCTATTGTGGGAGCCCCGTTGGC
This sequence comes from Aliidiomarina sp., assembly GCF_047920995.1. Taxonomy (NCBI): domain Bacteria; kingdom Pseudomonadati; phylum Pseudomonadota; class Gammaproteobacteria; order Alteromonadales; family Idiomarinaceae; genus Aliidiomarina; species Aliidiomarina sp. Next base: position 59,017 of record NZ_JBLRWZ010000010.1, on the reverse strand, counting down.
GGCAGTATTAATGCAGTTTGGCTCGATGAACTTGTTCTTCGTGCTAATGGCTGTTTTCACCGGCACGGTTTCAATCTATGCCTTCTACCGCATAACTCAGCGGGCGAAAGCCAGCGATCAAATGCATTCACCATTAATGGGCATTGCCCCAGCACAACCTTCTGAAGAGCTCTTAGCGAGCTTAGTTGAAGAGGCTAACGAAGATTTTGATGAGCCAGATGGTAATATCCCTGTGAAACCTGGTTCTGGCAGTGTTGTTTAAACCATTGCAGCGGACATGTTCGGCACTATATTAGGGCATGGAAATGCATGAGGTAATGCATTACCCAGCCCTTTTAAAGCCTTTTATCAGTTATTTCGGGTAGCTTACGCTAGCCACTTACCCAGCAGTTGTTGCGCTTCTGCTTGAATAGCTGCTAAATGCTCAGCATCACGCAAACTCTCGGCATAAATCTTGTACACAGGTTCAGTGCCTGATGGCCGCACCGCAAACCAACCATTGGCTGTGGTTACTTTAATACCACCGAAGCCAGCATCATTACCCGGCGCTCGATTTAACACCGCAGTAACCTGCTCTCCTGCCAAGCTTTCTAACATTGGCGGATTCTCGGCCAAAGCAGCAAAGGCAGCCATTTCAGCCGCGGTTGCTTGGCAATCGATACGCGCATAACTTGAGTTACCATACTGCGCTTCTAGCTCGCGATAATATTCACTCGGTGTTTTGCCGGTAACAGCCTGGATTTCCATTGCTAACAAGCACATGATAATGCCGTCTTTGTCTGTGCTCCAAGGCTTGCCAGCTTTATCTAGGAAACTTGCACCGGCACTCTCTTCACCAGCAAAGGCTAATTCACCAGCAGCTAACCCTTCAGCAAACCACTTGAAACCAACCGGCACTTCCATTAATTGGAAATCCACGCCAGCAACAACGCGATCTATCATTGCGCTTGAAACCAAGGTTTTGCCAATTGTTCTACTAGTTGGCCAATCACGGTGGCGAGCAAGGTAATCAATAGCAACCGCAAGAAAGTGATTCGGGTTCATTAAGCCATCAGGAGTAACGATGCCATGGCGATCATAATCCGGATCATTCCCCACCGCCAAAGCGTAATCACTTTTCTGCGCCAACAAACCAGCCATTGCATCTGCCGAAGAGCAATCCATGCGAATCACGCCATCTTTATCTAGGGTCATGAAACGGAATGTAGGATCTGCGTTAGCATTAATAATATCCAGTGGCAGCTTGTAGTGATCACGAATAGCTTGCCAATAAGCAATGCCAGAGCCGCCCATTGCATCTACACATACTGGTAATTGCGCCTTAGCTATCGCTTGCATATCAACTACACTATCAAGCGCTTGTACGTAGGCACTAATCCAATCCACTTTCTGCAAGCGTTTCGATTTTTTTACTTGCGCCCAGGAAATCACTTCTACACCAATTAATTCTGTACTGAGAATGGCGTTCGCATATTTCTCAATAGTTTTAGTAACTTCACCATCTGCAGGGCCACCGTGAGGTGGATTGTATTTAAACCCGCCATCTTGTGGTGGATTGTGCGAAGGAGTAATTACCACACCATCGGCAAGGCCAGAATTGCGGCCTGCGTTGTAACGCACAATTGCATTACTAATCACGGGCGTTGGCGTGTACCCAAAATCCGCTTGAATGTGTACTTCTAACCCATTCGCGATAAACACTTCCAGCGCGGTAATAAATGCAGCTTCTGAGAGTGCATGGGTATCTTTGCCAATAAACAGCGGGCCCGTAATCCCTTGCTCTTCACGATACGCTACGATTGCTTGGCTAATGGCCAAAATGTGCGCCTCGTTAAATGAATGCTTCAAGGCCGAGCCACGGTGCCCGGAAGTACCAAAACTTACCTGTTGTGATGCGGAGCCCGGATTCGGTTCATTTACATAATAGGCGGCCATGAGCGCCGGAATATTACATAAATCACTTACTTCTGCCGGCATACCGGCCCGTGGGTGTTTGCTCATGCTAGAAAATCCCTTATTTTTTCAGCTTCAGACGCCGTATAGCCAAGCTCTATCGCCACTTCGGTAAGAATTGATTTCTTCTTCGTTGTATTATTGTTCGTTACTACCCAAAACTCCGTATCGGGAATTTGCTTCGGGTTAGTACTATTGCCAGCGGCTAATAGCTGGGCTTCGCTCGCAGCAAAATATAACCGATTGCGGCCGCGAATATCGAGCACCCGAGGAAATTGCTGAGCATGGCAGCGATGTAACATTGCCAAAATAAACAGAAACCGGCCAACAGCCCCCTTTTGGTTAGCTAAATCCGCTTGCGAAAGCACATCAAAAAGATTTCGGCTGCTAGAATGCGCAGATACCGGAGGTTGCTTTTGTGGGCTTGCTGATGGCAAACCTTGGTGTTCACTAGCGGCAGCGCTATCATTCTTTGCTCCGCCATCGGCAGCCAAGCCAGAACTAGGCCCAAGCAAACGGCGTAAAATGCTCGAAGCGCTCTCACCTATGTGCCGTGTATGGGATGCAATATAGGCGTATAGTTCATCATCGATATCAATTTTTTTCATAGGGCGGGTTCTAATTCTCATTGTTCAAAACACCGAAGAATTATACCCGACAAACAGAAGGTTTGCACCGCAAAGCACAAACAGAGAAAATACCAAGCACAGCACAAACTCACTCTCTAACATAACGAGGAATTCTATTTATGTCGAAGGCCGTGGCGTTAAATTTTGAGGAACTCGGCGTAGCCGCCGATGAGGCCGACACTGTAGTGCTAATTCATGGTCTCTTTGGTGACCTCGATAACTTGAAAAGCATAAGCCGAGCGTTGCAAGAACATTATCATGTGGTGAATGTTGATTTGCGTAATCACGGTAACTCCCCCTGGACCGATACGATGCGCTTTGTGGAGATGGCTGCAGATTTAGAAGCGCTCCTCGATAAACTCAAGATCAACAAAGCTCATATTCTTGGCCATTCACTCGGTGGTAAAGTAGCAATGGAATTTGCGCTTGAGCATCCAGATCGCGTGCATTCACTCATTATCGCAGATATTGCTCCGGTAGCTTACGATGCTCGCCACAATACCATTCTCGATGCTCTGGAAGCTGTTGATGTTGATTCGGTGAATAGCCGGCAAGACGCTGACAAGGCATTAGAGAATGCCATAGAAACGAAAGGCGTACGGCAGTTTCTACTGAAGAATTTACGGAAAACAGACAACGGTTGGGAATGGCGATTAAATCTTGCTGGCTTGCGTAAATGTTATGCGGATTTAATTGGCGCCCCAGCCCAAGAAGGTAAATTCTCCGGCCCGGTATTATTTATCCGCGGTGGTAATTCAGATTATATTCAAGAGCAGCATCGCGAAGCCATTACGCGCAGATTTCCGCGAGCAGAATCGAAAACCATTGCTGAAGCTGGCCATTGGCTGCATGCAGAAAAACCAGCGGTATTTAATGGTTTAGTGGAGCGTTTTCTAGAAAGCCATTTCGCTGTCTAATACTCGCAAGAAATAAGGCTATATGCTATGCTGCAGGCCAATTTAACGAGCATTGAACTGCGTAGAATAGCGCCGTTAACTGAGCGAAACATGTCGATGGCAAGTAATTAGGAAGAATGATGTTTGCTGATAACCTTGAACAAATTGAATCACTGATGATGAATATTGCCATCGCCGGCTTATTTTTATTGATCGGCTTAGCGATTCAAGATGTATTGAAGAAAGGTGATGTGCCAAAGTTTGGCCGTATTGCTGTGTGGCTTGTTTTGTTTTTAGGAATGGCTGGGTTTCTAGCGAAAGGTGTTATTCAATTCGTGCTCGAAGCGCAGTTGCAATAATTCGTAATGTATATGGCCTTCCGCATTAGCAAAGGAACGCAAAACCAATTGGTGTAGCGGCATAACCATGGCAAAAGAAGCAAACGATAAAATTACCCCCGATTTATTTCAAAGTGAGCGGCGGCCCGGCCGGCCAAGAAGTAATCCACTCACCCGGGAAGAACAAGTACGTTTAAACAAACGTAGGCAGTTACGCCGTGATCGCGAGAAAGGTTTGCGGCGGGTAGAATTGAAATTAGAACAGCACGTGTACACAGAACTCAGCGAACAAGCTGCGGAAAAAGGTATTAGCCGTAGTGCTCTAATTGAGCAATTGCTGAAGCAAACCCTGAACACTGAATCATAAACATAGATTGGAATGAAGTAACTATGGCAACAGTAGGACTTTTCTTTGGCAGCGATACCGGCAATACCGAAGCCGTTGCTCATATGATTGAAAAAGAGCTAGGTAAGCAAATGATTGCTGTGCAAGATATTGCGAAATCTAGTAAAGAAGAGATTGCCGAATTTGATTTACTGATCTTCGGCATTCCAACATGGTATTACGGTGAAGCCCAATGTGATTGGGATGATTTTTTCCCGGAACTTGAAGAAATTGATTTTGCAGGCAAAGTTGTTGCTATTTTCGGTTGTGGCGACCAAGAAGATTATGCGGAATATTTTCTTGATGCCATGGGTATGATTCGCGATATCGTTGAAGCTCGCGGCGCGATTGTGATTGGCCACTGGCCAACTGAAAGTTACCATTTTGAAGAATCCAAAGGCATGGCGGATGCCAACCATTTTGTTGGCTTAGGCATTGATGAAGATCGCCAGCCTGAGCTAACGAAAGAGCGTGTTCAACAATGGTGTGCTCAGCTGCGTGAAGAGATGGGCCTTGATCAACTAGCTTAAGCAGAGAAAATGTGGCTATAATCGGCGAACACACTATCAACGAGGGTCTAAAATGAGTAATTCCGATATTCAACTGAAGAAAGCTGGATTAAAGGTAACCTCACCGCGAATTAAGATTCTCGAAATTATGAAGAACCCTGCTCATCAGCATATTAGCGCCGAGGATGTATACAAAATTCTCCTTGAACAAGGCAATGAAGTGGGATTAGCAACAGTATATCGGGTACTAAATCAATTTGATGATGCCGGTATTGTTACCCGCCATCACTTTGAAGGTGGCCGTTCTGTTTTTGAACTTAGCGCTAAAGCACACCACGATCATTTAGTATGCCTCACCTGTGGCCGCGTGATTGAGTTTGAAGATGATACCATCGAGCGCCGCCAATTAGCGGTTGCCAAAGAGCACGGTATTCAACTCACGAACCATAGCCTTTATTTGTACGGCGAGTGTAAAAACGCAGCAACTTGCGAACACAATACAGAAGACGCCGACCATCACCGAATCGAGTTATCCTAATGAACTATATGATTTATGGCGCCACCGGCTATACAGGTGAATTGATCGCTAAAGAAGCGATTGCACAAAACCAAACACCTATCCTTGCTGGCCGTAATCCTGAGAAAGTAGCTGCACTTGCTAATGAACTTGGCTTAACAAGCAAAAGCTTTGCCCTTGAAAGCGTATCGCAAGTAGCTGCAGAGCTTGCAGATGTTGATTTAGTAATTCACTGCGCAGGCCCATTTGAACTCACCGCCGAAGTAATGATGAAAGCCTGCATTGCCAGCAAAACGCACTATCTGGATATCACCGGCGAGCTCGATATTTTTGAACTAGCCGCAAGTTTTCACGAACAAGCTCAAGCTGCCGGCGTAGTGCTCTGCCCTGGCGTGGGTTTCGATGTAATTCCTACGGATTGTGTTGCGGCGCAATTGAAAGCGAAACTACCCGATGCTACCCACCTGAAGTTGGGCTTTGATTCACGTTCACGCATGAGCCGCGGTACCGCAAAAACAAGTGCTCGGCGCATTGGCGAAGGTGGCTCGGTGCGCAAAAACGGTAAGATCGTAACCGTACCGCTAGCTTACAAAGCTGAGAAAATTGATTTCGGTGGTGGCGAGAAATTAGCCATGACCATTCCTTGGGGGGATGTTTCTACCGCATATCACAGTACCGGCATTGGCAATATTGAAGTATATATTCCAGCGAGCCCCAAGCTGGTAAGCCGCATGCGCAAAATGAATTGGCTGCGTTGGTTATTCCGCATGGAATTTATGAAAAACTGGTTAATGAAGAAGATCGACGCACAGCCAGCTGGCCCGAAAGATGAAGAACGAGCCAAATATTACACTTGGGTGTGGGGCGAAGCACGCAACGCCAATGGCGATGTGGAAACACTGCGCAAGCAAGTATTAAACGGCTACACACTTACTGCTAAAGGCGCTATCACCATGGCTACCCATGTATTGAGTAACCCTCAAGGTGGAGGCTTCACAACGCCATCTAAGCTGTATGGAGCCGATTTAGTAGAGCAGTTCTTATATACTGAATAACGTGTGTTATCTTAAAGATGAATACGAAAAGCCCAGCGAAACGCTGGGCTTTTCGTTCACTAACATCAGTGATTATTACTCGCCACTTATCTTAGCCCAGCTATCACGCAAACCAACGGTACGATTAAATACCAGTTTTTCAGCGCTTGCATTTTGATTATCTAAGCAAAAATAGCCCATACGTTCAAACTGGAAGCCTTGCTCAGGTTTCGCTTGTGCCAGTGAAGGCTCAACATAACCTTGCATTACCACTAGCGATTCAGGGTTTAATGCTTCATCTAATGTTTCTGCTGCACTTGGGTTTGCAATACTAAACAACCGATCGTACAAGCGGATTTCTGCGGGTATCGCATGTGCTGCAGAAACCCAATGAATTACGCCCTTCACTTTCCGGCCATCAGCAGGATCAACACCAAGGGTTTGCGGATCATAGCTACAGAAGATAGTAGTAATTTCGCCATTCGCATCTTTTTCAACGCGCTCAGCTTTTACCACATACGCATTGCGCAAGCGCACTTCTTTACCAAGCACTAAACGCTTAAACTTCTTATTCGCCTCTTCACGGAAATCTTCACGCTCAATATAAAGTTCACCGCTAAATGGCACTTCTCGAGTACCCATAGCTTCATTGTTCGGATGGTTCGGGGAGAGTAATACCTCACTCTGCCCTGCTGGGTAGTTCTCGATTACCAATTTCACCGGATCTAGAACTGCCATCGAACGCGGCGCATGTTCATTTAATTCATCACGAATGCAGGATTCTAAGATCCCCATTTCCACCATATTATCCATTTTGGTAACGCCAATTCGATGCGCAAACTCACGAATTGAACCCGGTGTGTAACCACGGCGGCGTAAACCGGCAATGGTGGGCATACGTGGATCGTTCCAACCACTCACATGGCCTTCTGTTACCAGCAAGTTCAGCTTACGCTTACTCATTACCGTGTATTCAAGATTTAACCGCGAAAACTCGATCTGTTGTGGATGGCATGGAATGCTAATGTTATCTAACACCCAATCGTACAAGCGGCGATTATCTTGGAATTCTAAAGTACACAACGAATGTGTGATGCCTTCCAGAGCATCGGAAATACAGTGAGTGAAATCATACATCGGATACACACACCACTGATCACCGGTTTGGTGATGATGCACATGGCGAATCCGATAAATAATTGGATCCCGCATACACATAAATGATGAGCTCATATCAATTTTAGCGCGCAGCGAACAATGCCCTTCCGGATACTCTCCAGCGGTCATTTTGGCAAATTCGGCCAAGTTTTCTGCTACCGAAGTATCGCGGTACGGGCTGTTTTTACCTGGCTCTTTCAAAGTGCCACGTAATTCCCGAATTACCTCTTGCGGCGAGAAATCAACGTACGCTAAGCCTTTTTCAATAAGCTCAACAGCAAAGCCATGCAGCGCAGCAAAGTAATCAGAAGAATAGCGTTCTTTGCCTTCCCACTCGTAACCTAACCAGCGCACATCTGCCTTAATTGCGCTTACATACTCCATGCTCTCTTTCAACGGGTTAGTATCATCAAAGCGCAAGTTACAGGTGCCCTGGTAATCATCAGCAATACCAAAATTCAATACAATCGATTTTGCATGACCAATATGCAGATAACCGTTCGGCTCAGGAGGAAAACGTGTATGCACTTGCTTGTGCTTTCCAGACGTTAAATCCTGATCGATGATCTTACGAATAAAGTTGCTCGGGCGTGAGGCGCTTTCGGCCATTCAAGTATTCTCCAAAATCTATATAGTTGCGATACGTTCGCTAGCAAACAGCGCAGTAATTCTGAACAGCAATCCTGTTCTTAAAAATGGCGCTTATGATCGCAATAATACGCTCAGCTTACAAGCCGAAAAAGCGAAGATATCTGCGCATTTGTTGCTGCCCTTCTGCGAGGCTAAGCGGTTGAAAGCGTATTTTCGCCCCAGGCATACATTGAGCCAGTACAAAACCATCTAACGGTAGGATATTGCCTAGCTTGGGATAGCCACCCAGAGTTTGCCGATCTTCCAACATAATAATCGGTTGCCCGTCTGGTGGTACCTGCACCGCTCCATAGCTAACCCCTTCAGAAAGAATGGTATCTTGCGGGGTTTCCAGCGCTGGCCCAAATAACCGTGCGCCCATGCGGTTACTATGTGTACTGAGTGAAAACTCGCTGCCCCAAAATTTCTGCCAGGCCGCTTTGCTAAACAAGTGCTGTTGATACCCCGGAATTAAGTGTAAGGTTATATTTTGGCTGATTTGCGGTAAATACTGCTGCGGAATTTGCCGGCTAATTTCCTCTTCTGCTAAATGCTTACAGGGTAACTCATCGCCAACCTTTAAAGGTTCACCATTGCCATGAATGCCGCCCAGGTGATCGCGCTGCACTGTAGCTCTGCTGCCGAGTATCGGTTTTGATTGCAAACCACCACTTACCGCTAAATAAGCACGAAAACCATAACGTGGAGTAGCAAATTTTAATCGATCACCTTGGCGTACCCAAAAGCTCTGCCACGGCACTTGTGGTTCACCATTAACGGTAAGGTTTAAATCACCTCCGGTAACCGCAACCATGGTTTGCGTTCGTGATTCGAGTTCTACCCCACCAGCGGTGATTTCCAGCACTGCAGCATCGGCTGGATTATTCAACAAGCGATTCGCCCAGTATGCCGATTTTGCATCAAGCGGCCCGCCCCGAGTAACGCCTAGATGCTGATAACCAAGGCGCCCGGTGTCTTGTACTAGTGCGAGGATGCCACTTTTCACCACTCGAAATCCGATCACGATTGGCCTCCTTGCGCTTGCAACAGTTGCTTATATTCGGCCTCACTAATGGCGTTAAAACGAATTCGATCACCCACTTGTACAGGTGTCATTGGTTTAGAATTAGGGTTAAACCACTGAAAGGGGCTTAATCCCAAAATATTCCAACCGCCGGGAGATGCTTGCGGATAAACCGCTGTTTGTTGCTCAGCAATCCCTACACTGCCGGCTGGCACATGTTGCCGCGGCTTAGCTAAACGCGGCATTTCCAAACACTCGGCTACTCGGCCTAAATAAGCAAAGCCCGGCGCAAAACCAAGTGCATATACTTGATAATCAATCCCACTATGCTCGGCAATAACCTTTTCTTGGCTTAAACCTGTGTGCTTACAAATAGCGGCCATATCATTTACAGGTGCAGTATTATGCCCCTCAGGAAAATACCATACCGGTACTTCCACAAGCTTTCCTGGTGCTTCGGTATCAACAGACCACACACTACATAGCCAAGGCGTATCATTTACTACTACTTCCAACAGTTGCTGTAAATCATACGTGCGCACTAACCGTGGTTCGTAATACACCAACAAACTGGCATACGAAGGCACTACTTCCTGCACTACATCACCATGCTCGCGCAAAATTGTTTGCCGGATATTGGCGAGAAAACCCGGCATACATGGATCAAGTTGCTGATCAAACTGTAGCAATAAAGCATCTACCCCAGCAATTGCAAAGGTTACTTCTGGCCGTGTGGTAAATTGCCCGGTTGAACTCATGTTTACCTCAATGTAAATAAAACGCTATTTCGCAAATGCAGCATGGCTGCGAATTGCTTGCACCGCTGCTAATGCTTCATGGGTGTCGCCATGCACGCATAAGGTATCAATATGCAGCGCTAATCGTTGCCCGTTAATGGTAGTTATCTCGCTCTGCTCGGCAAATTGTAATGCCTGCTTCAACATTGCCTCTGGCTCGTGAATTACGGCACCGGGCTGAGTGCGGGCTACTAAGGTACCATCATTGTTGTAGGCACGATCGGCAAAGCCTTCAAACCATAGCTCTACGCCATACTCACTAGCCATTTTTTGCCAATGGCTAGCATCTACCTTAGCCAGCATCACTAGCGGCAGTGGTTTACTCGCACCGCTGCTTGCCTGCTTAACTGCGCGCACTACTGCGGCAAACAAAGCATCGTTCTTCAGCATATCGTGATACAACGCACCATGCGGCTTTACATAGGCAACTGCAGTGCCTGCAGCGCTACAGAATGCCGCTAATGCACCAATCTGGTACATCACTAAGGCTTCTACTTCAGCTGGCTGTAGCGCCATCGAGCGGCGGCCAAACCCAACTAAATCCGGGTACGCTGGATGTGCACCAATTTGCACGCCGTGCTTAACCGCAGCAGATACTGTGTTTTGCATAATGAGTGGGTCGCCCGCATGAAAACCGCAGGCGATATTGGCACAATCGATATACGGCATGATCAGGCTATCTTCACCCATGCGCCAAGCGCCGAAGCCTTCGCCTAAATCACTATTGAGTAAAATACGCTTACTCACTATCTTCCTCACTGTCTTTTTGAAATTTCTCTGCAAAGCGAAGTTGCATCAAAAAGAATGAATAAATACCAATTCCTAAGGCTGCAACCCACATGGTGGGCCACCCCAAATACCACAAACGGTGCTCAAAATAGATGGCAATGGTACCTACCGCACCAAAAGTAGTAAGGGCAGTAGCTGCATAGGTACCCCACACCGCAAATTTCTGCACTTGATGAAACCGCAATAATCCTGCGGCTGTGCCTAAAATAATGCCCCATGCAATCGGGTTAAACACTTGGTACCAGTTTAGCCCTGTACTGGCGATAAAACGTAACAAACTTTGTGGATCTGAGAGTAAAAAAAGCAACCCAACTGGGGCAGTAACCAAAGCAATAACGCGTTGTATGTTCATAAATTATCCATTCATTGTTGTGCTACTCATGATAATGCCAGATGCGCAAAAATATACAAACCAGACCATAGTAGCAGAAACCCCAAAAGCTATAGTAATGGGCTGCACTGCACGAAGTACTGCGAGTAAACCGTTAACAGGCATACACCCTTATGATTGTCATAAAAATGTAACCGCTATGTGCTGTAGTGTATCTATCTTTATACACTCTCAATGTTGGCTGACGTTTAATATGAAGCCCCGAGAAAGGGAACCAATCATGCCTATAAAATTCGATATTAATGATGCAGATCCGCAAACAAACTTCTCTGCAAACCGCAACTTTGCTGATGTGATCAATGTGAACATCAGCCGCCGCCGGTTTCTTCAAGGCGGTGCAGCTATAGCGGCAACAGCTTTCGTGGCCGGATGTACCAGTGCTACAGGCACATTGCGCCAGCAACCTGCAATGGCGTTTAAACCGGTTCCTGTCGCCTTTGGCGATAGCGTTATTGTGCCGGAAGAATACTTGGCCAGTGCATTTTTACCATGGGGTACCCCACTCACCGCAAATGCGCCAAGTTACGCAGGTGATGGAAGTAACACCGGTAGCGACCAAGAACAACAAATTGGTTCACATCATGATGGTATGCATTTTTTCCCAATTGATACCCACACCACTGGTACTAACTCAAGCGAAGGCTTGTTAGTAATGAACCATGAATATGTGGATCCAGCATTTTTACATGCCAATGCGCCACAAGCAGCGCCGCGGCAACTAGCGGAAGTGCACAAAGAAATTGCCGCGCATGGTATTTCAGTAGCGCACATCAAGGAAATTAATGGAGAGTGGCAATTACTCCAGCAAAGTGCGCTTAATCGCCGTATTACTGGCAGCACCCCAATGCAGTTAGTAGGCCCTGCTGCGGGACATCGTAAAATGCAAACCAAATACAGCCCAAACGGAACCCATACCCGAGGCACCCTAAATAACTGTGCGCATGGTTTTACCCCATGGGGTACATACCTAACCTGCGAAGAGAACTGGGCACGCTGTTTTGTGAACAAAGAAACGCATACCCGTGAGCAATCGCGTTATGGTGTTAGCAAAGAAAATGGCCGCTACTACTGGGAAACCGCAACGCCAAGTGCCGACGAGTATGCACGTTTTGATATTACCCCACAGGGTGAATCTGCGCTCGATGATTACCGCAACGAAGCCAACACCTTTGGTTGGATTGTCGAAATCGATCCGTTCAACCCAGAAAGCATGCCAAAAAAGCACACGGCATTGGGGCGTTTTGCGCACGAAGGCATCGTTTTTGCGCCAGCTGAAGAAGGCAAACCCTTGGTTGCCTACTCAGGTGATGATGCGCGCTTTGAATACATTTATAAGTTTGTATCTGCACAGCCATATTACCGCGCCACCGCCGGCTCACATTTACTGGAGCATGGTACACTTTATGTAGCGCGTTTTAACGATGATGGTAGTGGTGAATGGTTACCACTTGATATCAACGCACCAGAGTTTACAGCGCGTGTTGTGGCGGCTGGAGAATACTTCAGCGATCAAGGTGATGTACTTCTCAACACACGTTTAGCAGCCGATATTATGGGCGCTACGAAAATGGATCGTCCCGAATGGGGGGCGGTACATCCGCTTACCCATGAGGTGTATTTTACCCTTACTAACAATACGCGCCGCACCAGTGCTCAAGTGGATGCGGCGAACCCACGAGCAGAAAACTACGCTGGCCACATTATTCGTTGGCGCGAGCTTAGCAATGGTTTCCAATGGGATATTTTCTTGCTCGGCGGTGCTCCCGGCACATATACCCGCGATACCGCTATCGAACTGGATGCCAGCAACCACCATGCCTGTCCAGATGGTTTATGGTTTGATGCAGCCGGATTACTGTGGATTCAAACCGATATGAGTGGTGCAATTCAGGGCGGAGAAACCTACGGTAATAATGCAATGCTCGTAGCCAACCCCGATACCCGAGTAGTAAAACGCTTTCTAACTGGGCCCGTTGATTGTGAAATTACCGGTGTGGTTACTACGCCCGATCGCAAAACCATGTTCGTTAACGTTCAACATCCTGGAGAAGGCTCCACACCAAATGCAGCCACTAGCCATTGGCCCGATGGTGGGAGCGCTCGCCCGCGTTCGAGTACGGTGGTGATCCGCCATCGCGATAGCAAGGTGATCGGCAGCTAATATCGTTTTGCAGCACACTAAGTATCCGTAAACGCAGTAACGCCTCGAGCATTAACCAGCAAAGTTTGCGCTAGCGCAAACTTTGCTGCTATTCCACATTTTGTGCATGGTTATCTTTGATCTGGCACAATATGTGCGCGCCAATTCATTTCATAATAGCCCCAGTTCCCAACACTGGAGAGTAACTATGAAAACCAAATTATCTGTTCTTGCGATTACCCTGTCTTCTTTTCTTGCCGCGCCAGCGCTAGCTGATTTTTCGGTAAACGTTGGTGCCATCAGCGTAATGCCAGATGAAAGTAGCAGTAACCTAAACGTTATCGAAACAGTAGCAGGCTTACCTGCGGGCTCAACGGGCGTAAGTGTGAGCAATAATACCCAGCTCGGCCTAACCTTTGATTACCGGTTTAACGAAAATTTCGGATTACAGTTAATAGCCGCTACGCCATTTAGCCATGATCTGAAAGTGAAAGGCTCGCCAATTAATGGTTTAAATATTGGTAAAACGAAGCATTTACCGCCAACATTACTGGCTCAATACCACTTTACTCAACATGCTACTTTTCAGCCATTTGTTGGTATCGGCCTGAATTACACTACATTCTTTGATGAAAAAATCAGTGGTGATTTAGAAGGCGCCTTAATCGCTTTAGATGTTACTACGAGTAGCGATAACGTGAGCCTTAGTTTAAGTGAATCCTGGGGCTTAGCAATGCAAGCGGGCTTCAACTACCAAATAAACGAAAAGCTTGGCTTACACTTTATGGTGAGCAAAATGGCTATCGATACCACAGGCAAGGTAAAAGTGAACGGGGCTAGCGTACAGAGCGTGAATGTGGATATCGATCCGCTAGTTGCAATGCTCGGTGTGCGCTGGAAAATTTAACCCAGGCAAGCGCTTCTTGGATATAGTGTACTAACACGAAAAAGGCAGACATCTACGTGTCTGCCTTTTTGTTGGCCATAGGCACTGCGCTTCGCACTACTCCAAGGTTAAATCTTGAATAAAGGCCAAAATGTAGCCATTTACTAGCTCTGGTTGCTCCAAATGTGGCGTATGTCCTGCTCCCTCTGCGGTAACCATGTGCACCACTAATGCATCATTCTGTACACCCTCTGCATGGCTGTAAGGCACCACATTATCATGGGTGCCCCACACCAACATTGTAGGCACTCCATACTCCCGTGTTTGCCGATAGTATTCACGGTGGTCTTGCGCACTAAACGCATAAAACGATGAGGTGAGTGCTTGAGTAAAGCCACGAATTTCCTTCTGCGCAGAATAGGCTGTTTGCAGTGCTTGGGCATCTTCCGCGGTTAAATAAGGCGCCGCAAAACTTTGTTGGATGCTGGGCACATAAAATGCGCCAAGCATGATATGGCCAATTCGCTCCGGCATGGGTGGCGGCTGCAACGGTTGGTGCAGCGGTGCAATAAGAACCGTACCAAGCACGCGATGTGAATGATTGGCGGCAAATCGCATCACAATAGGCCCACCCATTGAAAGCCCAGCTAACACTACCGGTCCTTCAATGTTTAAACCATCGAGTAATTCTAATAATTGCCGTTCAAATACTTCACCGGTGTATTGGGTGCGCGGGCGATCTGAATACCCTCGGCCAAATAAATCGTAACGCAATACGCGGTAACCTGCATTTTGCAATCTGCGATGAGTTGTACCCCAAATTTCCATCGGAATGCTGAAGCCATGCACTAACACCACAGTAGGCGCTGTATCAGGGCCGGTTAACTGGTAGTGCGTATAACCATCCGTTAGCTCAATAAACGCACCTGGCGCATTCGCACGTACCTCATCATTTAATCGGAGGTGTTCATTCACATTAATTTTGTAGCTAAAAAATACATAAGCGAATATCAGCAGCAACAGCAACACTAAGCCGAAGCCGAACCATTTCAACACCTTCATTTTGCTACCCTTATGCGAACTATTGCTGGAGAAAATTAAAGAAAGTTAGCGCTACCACTCTGAAGAGTGGCTTAATCAATACTAATCATACCTTGCATGTAATCCGCAGCGTTACCGCTAAGAATCACCCGATCTTTACTCTGAACGCGCTCGTTCACAGTTTCCGAACTGAGTTCTGGGCTTAGTTCTGGGCTTAGTTCTGGGCTTAGTTCTGGGCTTAGTTCTGCCACCGGCGCTTCGCGCACCATTTTACAATGCACTACGCCACCACGCTTAGATAACTGCGCACCTAGTAATTCTTCTTTACCAAGCTTTTGCGCCCAAAATGGCGCTAATTCACAATGCGCTGAGCCTGTTACTGGATCTTCATTCACCCGCAATTTAGGGAAAAAGCAACGGCTTACGAAATCATGCGCTTTACCAGGAGCAGTAACCACAACACCACGGCCATCCAGTTCACTTAATACCGCAAAATCAGGGGCTAACCTACGTAATTCATTCTCGCTAGCCAGCTCCACAATATAATCATAAGAAGCAAATACTTTTACCGTAGCCAACTGAGCATCGGTTAATTGTAGGCCTGCTAACAGCGATTTCGGCGGGATAGCAATCACCCTAGGTAACGAGGCCGGAAAATCCATTGCAATACCCTGCTCCGTTAAGGCTACGCGCAACTCGCCACTACGGGTGCGAAAGATAATTTCTGGCTCGCCATAACGTAAATGGTGGAATAGCACGTGAGCGGCAGCGAGAGTAGCGTGGCCGCACAAATCTACTTCCGCTTCTGGGGTAAACCAACGCAAATGAAAGCGGCTGCCATCGGGCACAAAAAATGCCGTTTCCGATAAATTATTTTCTTCTGCAATAGCTTGCAGCAGCTCATCTTCTGGCCAACCGCCAAGAGGGCAAACAGCTGCAGGATTTCCACCAAACACGCGATCGGTAAATGCATCAACTTGATAGATTTTAATATCCATAACACCCTCTTATTCTGCATCAACCTGCTTGTCAGGTACTACTAGCCCATTTTCATTACAATTCGTAATGGCAGGCGCTTGATTAGAAATGCAATCACATTCCATGGCCAACCTGGTACATAAGCAGATGCTTGCTCTTTTTCAATGGCCTGCACCATGCTACGCACGCCTGGCACGGTATCGCACATAAATGGCGTATTCTTTACTTTCTCATTAATTTCCGAGCGAATAAAGCCCGGCATAATGCAACTTACCTTAATGGGGCTCTTACTGCGCAGCAAATCTGCTCGAATTCCTTCGCTAAGATTTACCAATGCGGCTTTGCTCGAAGCATATGCTGTTAACGCCCGCGGCATACCACGCAACGCACTTACCGAGGATATGGTTACCAAATGGCCATCGTTCTGCGCGCGGAATATTTCCAACGCCGCCTCACACTGGGCCAACGCAGCAATGTAATTCGTTTCTGCCGTAAGCTTATTATATTTGAACAGGCCTGTACCTAGCGAACCGCCCTTACCCATTCCCGCATTTACAATTACGCGATCTAAACCACCCAGCTCTTCTTTAAATTCATTGAACACACGAAACACAGCATCGTGATCATTCACATCCAAGGCCTGCAAAATTACTGTTACCTGTGGGTATTTCTCAGCAATTTCCGCTTGCAGCGCCTCTAAGCGTTCAGTACGGCGAGCACACAGGGCTAAATCATGGCCTTTGGCTGCAAATTGCCGCGCCATTTCTTCACCCAAACCAGAGCTTGCTCCAGTAATTAAAATACGTTTACGCATCATTATTCCTTTTTACTAGTAATCGATTCCGCCTCACTACTCCTCTGCTAATGTTGCACAGGATACAAGCAGGCTCACTATCTAACGATAGCTCAGTAAATGTTTATAGCGCCCCGTTACGTGGGCATGCTCATTCAAGCTAATCAGTTGCCGTGGTTGCTCAGGCTGCCAGCGAAAACGGCTGATACCTGAATTCACCAAATGCTGGTTTATCGACATCATTTGTTCAGCCGGCATCCCCAAACTACCCATAGTTGATATCGCAATCGGGCCGCCAGATGTAATCACCAAAATGCGTTTATGCTCGGCAAGCGAATGCAGCTTCTGCCAAGCTTCTTCTACACGAGCCACAAATGCTGGCCAAGGCTCTACGTAATCGGCATCACATGCACCTGATTGCCAGCGCTGTACCGCCCGCATAAATAATGCCAATACCTCTTGCTCACTCACCTCTGGCTTACCATCAGCGGCGAATAACTCACGCAACTGCGGCTCTTCATGGGCAAGCGCATGCATTACTGCACGATGGTCAAACTCATTCCAATGCGGTTGTTCCTGCAGCGTGAGCGGCTTTTGATAGCCATTTAGAAATGCGGCGGCACTCTGTTCATGGCGACGCAAACTACCGCGTAATAGCACATCAAATTGTTCCTCTTGTGCGCGCAACAAAGAACCCAAGTGCTCGAGCTGCTGAACTCCTAAAGGTGAAAGTTGATCATAATCAGCAGCCCCAAACGAAGCTTGCCCATGGCGCACTAGCGTAACAATAGCCATTACGCACTTGCTCGCATTAATTTGCGGCAACGGCGGTGTAAGTAATGCACCACAAACCAAAAGTTTTTGAACGCTGGGTTGCGCGTTTGTTTATGGTAGTAGCGATAATAAATTTGCTGCGCAATCACCGATAAACGGAACAAGCCAAACACTTGGTAGAAGCGCATATCTACATCATCAAAACCCATTTTCTCGCAATAATACGCAATTACTTCATCCCGCGTTAGCATTCCTTTTAGATGCGTAGGCTGTCGCCGAGTTGCTTTCGCCACCCGATCATCATCAGCCTGCACCCAGTATGCGAGCATATTGCCTAGCTCTACGAGCGGATCACCAATGGTAGCAAGTTCCCAATCCAGCACCGCCAATATTTCTGTGGGGTTATCTGGGTTCAACACCAAGTTATCGAAGCGAAAATCATTGTGGGTAATGCAGAGCATTTCCCGCGCAGGCTTATTCGCCTCTAACCATTGCATAATCTTCTTACCGGATGGCACATTCCAAGTTTTTGCACGTCGATAGCGGTCGCACCAGCCTTTTACCTGCCGATCAATATAGCCTTCACCCTTGCCAATGGTATCTAAACCGGCCATGCGGTAATCAACCTTATGCAGAGCAATCAGTTGATCGAGCATGTTGGTACAGAGCTCACGCACCTGTTGCTCGGAAAGCTCAACGCCTCGGGGCATATTTTTCCGGGGAATAATGCCAGGCACCCGTTCCATTACATAAAAATCACTACCAATCAGTGATTCATCGGCACAATAGCCAACCATCTTTGGAACTACCGGGTAATACTTCTTCAACATCAGCTGAATATCGTGTTCACGCTGCATATTGTGTGCCGATTTTGCCTTCGTTCCCGCCGGAGGACGACGCAATATTAGGTCTGCAGTGTTGTATTCAAGCCGGTAGGTCCAATTTGATGCACCACCCGGGAATTGCGTTAAGGTTGGCGTATCATTTAATTCAGGTAGTTTATTCTGCAACCATTGGGTTACCGTAGCCACATCAAATTGCTCTTGTTCGCGAACGGCAACACCTTGGTCTATTACTTGATTTGTAGTGCTCATCACGATTCCTATCGATATTTCTTCATTTCTTGGCGTAACACCATGGCTTGGTGAACTTCATCGGGCCCATCCGCTAAGCGCAGCGCTCGTGCCATGGCATAAAACCCGGTAAGTACATAATCATGGCTTAAGCCACCACCACCATGCACTTGAATAGCATCATCCACTACGTTTTGCAGCACCGTAGGCACTACCGCTTTAATACCCGCAATTTCACTGGCGGCAGCGCGCACACCTTGATGATCAATTACTGATGCCGTGTACATGGTATACAGGCGTGCTTGATCAATTGCCATACGATGTTTGGCAATCCGCGTGGCGTTGTCGCCTAATTGCAACAATGGTTTACCAAATGCTACACGGTGCATAGCACGGTTAATCATCATTTCTAATGAGCGCTCCGCTGCGCCTAATGCGCGCATACAATGGTGAATTCTACCTGGCCCTAAACGGCCTTGGGCAATAGCGAAACCAGCTCCCAGCTTACCAATTACGTTCCCTTTTGGCACTCTTACGCCATTAAAGCTTACTTCCCCATGGCCATAAGGCGCATCGTAATCCCCAAATACCGGTAGCATGCGTTCAATGGTAACGCCTTCGGCATCTAGTGGCACCAAAACCATAGAATGGCGTTGATGTTTATCCGCATCAGGATCAGTTAACCCCATTACAATCGCCACTTTCGCGTTCGGGTGGCCAAGCCCAGTACTCCACCATTTACGGCCCGTAATTACTACATCATCACCATCAGCAATAATCCGTGTTTCCATATTGGTGGCATCCGAAGACGCAACTTGTGGCTCGGTCATGCCAAACACCGAACGAATTTCCCCACGCAGTAACGGTTCTAACCATTCTTTCTTCTGCGCATCGGAACCGTAATGGTAAAGCACTTCCATATTGCCGGTATCAGGCGCATTACAATTAAAGATCTCTGGCGCAATAATACTGCGCCCCATTTGTTCTGCTAATGGAGCGTACTCACTGGTTGATAACCCCTGCCCTAAGCGGGCATCCGGCAAAAATAGATTCCATAAGCCTGCCGCTTGGGCCTGTTTTTTTAAGTTCGCGAGTTGCTCGGGTACCTGCCATTCACGCCAGTTGCCATGCGCGTGCTTACTGTTAATTTCAGCCAATATCTCCGCTTCCACCGGATACACATGTTCAGCCATGAAGGCTTTTACACGACCTAAATACTGTTGAGCATTTTCTGATAATCCAAACATGGCAATTCTCCAAAATAATAGTGGCTACATCCTACGAAGTTTCTTAACATGAATGAAGTGAAAGTTATTAAAGGTATAACATGAATAAAATTCATTCTAATCAGCATACTGCAAACCATAGCAAGGTTGATCTCAACCTTTTGCGGGTATTAGTAGCAATTTATCGTGAACGGCAGTTAGGGCGTGCTGCAGCAGAGCTTGCACTCACCCCCTCCGCTATTAGCCATGCCTTACGGCGCTTGCGTGATACCTTCGATGATCAGCTATTCGTGCGCAACGGGCGCTATCAACAGCCAACAGCCTTATGTGAAAAATTGGTACCAGAACTCAATGAAGTGTTAGCGCGCATGCAAGGGTTAGTAAGCCGAGGCCGTAATTTCAGCCCTACAACAACCCAACGTACCTTTCGAATAGGTATGCCCGAAGCGTTAGAGGCCGAGCTGTTTCCGCGTATTTATAAACGGTTGCAGCAGGCAGCACCGCAGGCCAAGCTGGAAAGCATTGCCGTGCCGCATACACAAATTAGTGATTATCTGTTGAATCGCAAAGCCGATGTGGTGATTGATGTAGCAATGGCTATGAGCAGCCCCATTCAGCAACAGCCCTTTTTACAAGAACCATTTGCCGTACTAAGCCGAGCCAACGAGCAACAGCAACTTACTCGTGAACGCTATTTAGCAAGCTCTCACCTAGCGGTGTCTACCCGCGCACGCGGCTCTGTGCTTGAAGATATGTTGCTACGGGAATTGGGTGTAGAGCGGCACATACTCGCGCGGGTGCAAAGTTACCAAACTGCAGCACAACTAGTAACTGCCACCGGAGCGTTACTTACGTTACCTGCACGTATCGCGCAGCGCTTGGTTACGCAATATTCTCTGCGTAGTTGGCCAATGCCCATCGCCGTGCCAGCAACGCGCTTGCAGGTATATTGGCACGCAGCGTATGAAAATGATCCTGCATTAACTTGGCTACTGAAAAATTTGCAAACCGTTATCGAAATATCTACCGAGTAATACTAAGCAAAAATAACAACTACAGCTCCGCCGTGCCCAGAGCACCCATAAAAAAACGCTGCTCATGCAGCGTTTTTTTATGGGTGTACCTTGGCAAAGTTATTGGGTTCGCTAGAAAAACGAATTACCAACCTGTTTTTTCGCGCAATGCTTTACCAATATCGGCAAGGCTACGCACAGTTTTAACACCAGCAGCTTCAAGTGCTGCGAATTTCTCGTCTGCAGTACCTTTACCGCCAGAAATAATCGCACCAGCATGGCCCATGCGCTTACCTGGAGGAGCAGTAACACCAGCAATGTAAGAAACCACAGGCTTGGTTACATTCGCTTTAATGTATTCCGCTGCTTCTTCTTCAGCAGTACCACCAATTTCACCGATCATTACGATGGCTTCAGTAGCTGGATCTTTTTCGAACATCTCGAGAATATCGATAAAGTTAGAACCAGGAATTGGATCTCCACCAATACCAACACAGCTTGATTGGCCAAAGCCTTCATCTGTAGTTTGCTTCACTGCTTCGTAAGTAAGAGTACCAGAACGTGAAACGATACCTACTTTACCTGGCTTATGAATGTGGCCTGGCATAATACCAATCTTACATTCGCCTGGCGTGATAACACCTGGGCAGTTCGGGCCGATCATGCGAACGCCTTTGTGCGTTAGGTATTCTTTCACGTACAGCATATCAATAGTTGGAATGCCTTCGGTAATACATACAATCAGTTCAATACCTGCATCAGCAGCTTCAATGATTGAATCTTTACAGAAAGGAGCTGGTACGTAGATAACTGATGCAGTTGCACCGGTTTGCGCTACCGCTTCTTTAACGGTGTTAAATACAGGTAAACCTAGGTGCGTTTGGCCACCTTTACCTGGAGTTACGCCGCCAACCATTTTCGTTCCGTAAGCAATTGCTTGCTCTGAGTGGAACGTGCCTTGGCCGCCAGTGAAACCCTGACAGATTACTTTGGTGTCTTTATTAATCAGGATGCTCATTATTGACCTCCAGCTGCTGCAGCTACAACTTTCTGAGCTGCGTCAGATAAGCTGGTAGCAGCTTCAATGTTCAAACCGCTTTCCGCTAGCTTTTGCGTACCAAGTTCAGCGTTGTTACCTTCAAGGCGCACAACAACTGGTACTTTAACGCCAACTTCTTCAACAGCACCAATGATACCTTCAGCGATCATATCGCAACGCACGATACCACCGAAGATGTTCACAAATACGGCTTTCACACTCTTATCAGATAAAATGATCTTGAATGCTTCAGAAACGCGCTCTTTTGTAGCTCCGCCACCAACATCTAGGAAGTTAGCAGGCTCGCCACCGCTTAGCTTAACGATATCCATGGTACCCATTGCTAGGCCAGCACCGTTTACCATGCAACCAATGTTGCCATCAAGCGCAACATAGTTCAGTTCAAATTTTGCAGCATGCGCTTCGCGCGCATCTTCTTGCGAAGGATCGTGCATTTCTTTGATTTTTGGCTGGCGATAAATCGCATTGCTATCGATATTGATTTTGCCATCTAGGCAATGCAAGTTGCCTTCATCGGTAATTACCAATGGGTTGATTTCTAATAGCGCAAAATCATACTGTTCAAACATTTTTGCCAAGCCCAGGAAGATTTTAGTGAATTGCTTCACTTGCTCTGGGTTCAGGCCTAGTTGGAATCCTAAATCGCGGCCTTGATAAGGCTGTGCACCAACCGTTGGGTCGATAATCGCTTTCAGAATTTTCTCTGGCGTTTCTTCAGCAACCGTTTCAATTTCCACGCCGCCTTCTGTAGAGGCCATGAAAACAATTTTACGCGTTGCACGGTCTACTACTGCACCAAGATAAAGCTCTTTGTCGATATCGGTGAGGCTTTCAACCAAGATTTTCGCTACTGGCTGACCATTCGCATCTGTTTGATAAGTAACTAAGTTTTTGCCAACCCAGTTATCTGCGAAAGCACGAACTTCATCAAGTGATGATACAAGTTTCACACCGCCCGCTTTACCGCGGCCACCAGCGTGAACCTGACATTTCACTACCCACTTGTCGCCGCCAATTTTCTTGGCTGCTTCTACGGCTTCATCAGCAGTGTCTACCGCGTATCCATCAGATACTGGTAATCCAAACTCTCTGAAAAGCTGTTTTGCTTGATACTCATGCAAATTCATGATGCTTATTCCGTTTGTTCATTCAAAACGAAAGCAGCCGAGGCTGCTTACCCGAATATTCGCGCGGGATTATACGTTTATCTCGCGCAAAATGACAGCGGCAGCACTAAATTGGCCGCCGCTGAGAAGCTTTAGATATCCAACAACAAACGTTGCGGATCTTCCAGCAGGTTTTTCACGGTAACCAAGAAGCCTACCGATTCTTTGCCATCAATGATTCTGTGATCGTAAGACATCGCCAGATACATCATAGGCAGAATTTCTACCTTGCCATCCACCGCCATTGGCCGATCTTGGATTTTGTGCATTCCCAAAATAGCGCTTTGCGGCGGGTTCAAGATAGGAGTTGAAAGGAGAGAACCAAACACACCACCATTGGTGATGGTGAAGTTACCACCTTGCATTTCGTCCATTGTTAATTTGCCATCACGGCCTTTGATTGCTAGCTCTTTGATGCCAGCCTCAATTTCCGCCAAGCTCAATTTATCGCAATCACGTAATACTGGCGTAACCAAGCCGCGCGGCGTTGATACAGCAATGCTTACATCGAAGTAGTTGTGATAAACGATATCTTCACCATCAATCGATGCATTCACTTCTGGGAAGCGTTTCAGTGCTTCAACTACAGCTTTAACGTAAAACGACATAAAGCCCAAACGAATGCCATGGCGCTCTTCAAACTCTTTCTGATACGTTTTCCGGATGTCCATGATTGGTTTCATGTTTACTTCGTTAAACGTAGTTAGCATTGCCGTAGAGTTTTTCGCTTCCAGTAAACGTTTCGCGATAGTTTTGCGCAAGCGCGTCATCGGTACCCGTTTCTGGGTGCGATCGCCGCTTACCGCAGCAGGCTTGCTTGCAGATCCGCTTGCAGATTTGCTTTCAGATTTCTTCTCAGTAGATGATTTCACGTGCTTCTCTACATCTTCTTTAGTTATCCGGCCATCTTTGCCTGAGCCTTTCACATCGCTTGCTTTGATATCGTGTTCGGCAAGTAATCTACGCACTGAAGGGCTTACTGCATCGGCATCTTTGTCAGAATCACTGGCTTCTTTATCCGAGCTTTCAGCTTTTGGCGCTGGTTTGCTGCCACTAGCACCTTTCACGATCTTACCAATCACTTCTTTAGCGCTCACATTAGCGCCTTCATCATGAATAATTTCGCTAAGTTCGCCGTCTGCTTCTGCAACCACTTCTAGTACTACTTTGTCAGTTTCAATGTCTACTAGATTCTGATCGCGGCTCACTTTATCGCCAGCTTTCACATGCCATGTTGCAATAGTGGCTTCTGAAACTGATTCAGGTAACTCTGGTACCTTCACTTCAATTTCTTCACCGCTAGCATCTGCTTTGTCAGCATCATCGCTCTCTTCTGCGTTATCTTTGCCTGCAGAATCATCTTTGTCTGCAGATTTCTTCTCTTCTTTCTCTGCAGATGAAGATTCTTCTTTTTTCTCTGATTTATCGTCGTCTTGCGAAGAATCATCAGCAGAATCTGCACTTGCGTCGCCTTCTTCAATGCTGCCGATTACTTCTTTGCTTTTTACTGTTGCACCTTCATCAGCATCAATCTTACCGATTACGCCATCAGCCTCGGCTACAACTTCCAAAACAACTTTGTCGGTTTCAATATCAACCAGGTTTTGATCGCGGCTAACTTTATCGCCCTCTTTAACGTGCCAAGTTGCGATGGTGCCGTCTGCTACGGATTCCGGTAATTCTGGTACTTTGATTTCAATCGCCATGATGTGATCTCACCTGTTAAATACTTAACGCTTCGTTAATGAGTTTTTCTTGCTGCTCTTTATGCACCGATGCGTAACCTACCGCTGGTGATGAAGATGCTGCACGGCCTGCATATACTAGTTTGGCATCATCTGGAATAGAGGCCCTGAAATGATGTTGGCTACAATACCAGGCGCCTTGGTTCTGCGGTTCTTCTTGGCACCACACGAAATCTTTCACGTGCGCATACTCTTTAAGAACATCAGCCATTTCTTCATGTGGGAATGGATACAATTGCTCTACCCGAATAATCGCCACATCGTTCTGTTCACGCTCGCGGCGCGCGTTCAATAAATCGTAGTAAACTTTACCACTACAGAACACCACGCGTTTCACTTTTTTCGCATCAAGCTTATCAATTTCTCCAATAACGTTCTGGAATCTACCGATAGTTAAATCATCTAAACTTGAAATTGCATCTGGATGGCGCAATAACGATTTCGGAGTCATTACAATCAATGGCCGGCGAACCGGACGTAATTGTTGGCGCCGAAGCATATTAAACACCTGCGCTGGTGTAGTAGGAATGCACACACTCCAGTTGTGATCTGCTGATAATTGCAAGAACCGTTCTAACCGCGCTGAGCTATGCTCTGGGCCTTGGCCTTCATAACCATGCGGCAGTAGCAGAGTTAAACCGCATAAACGGCCCCATTTCTGCTCACCCGAGCTCAAGAACTGATCGATTACAACCTGAGCGCCGTTGGCGAAATCACCAAATTGCGCTTCCCAAATCACCATCGTGTTCGGTTCAGCTGTTGCATAGCCATATTCAAACGCCATTACTGCTTCTTCTGAAAGCACTGAATCGTAAATTTCGATAGGTGCTTGTTTTTCATCAATTGCAGTAAGTGGCATGAACGTTGCTGCATCTTTTTGATTATGCAGAACTGCGTGGCGGTGGAAGAATGTGCCGCGGCCACAATCTTGCCCGGTCATGCGAATACGATATCCATGCTTCACTAACGAAGCATAAGCCATCATTTCTGCCATA
Source organism: Aliidiomarina sp. (assembly GCF_047920995.1). Classification (NCBI taxonomy): domain Bacteria; kingdom Pseudomonadati; phylum Pseudomonadota; class Gammaproteobacteria; order Alteromonadales; family Idiomarinaceae; genus Aliidiomarina; species Aliidiomarina sp. The sequence goes on along the minus strand of NZ_JBLRWZ010000010.1, from coordinate 33,077 downwards.
CCCCAATCAAGATCGCGCTCGCCTTTAGCCATCTTCGCACGTTCTTCGTAAACCTTGCCTACACGTGAGTTCAGTTTGAAGCCATCTGGCACCTTACTTACTTTCTCACCAAGATCTTGCAACTCTTTCTTATTAATCGCGGAATCGTACGCAACATCCCACTCGTTACCGATATATGGAGACCAATCTACAGAATGGTTCTTCATTGGCCGCCACTCATCTACTACGCAATCGCCTTTATCTAGCGCATCACGGAAATCGGCTACCATTTTTTTCACGCTGTCTTCATCAACAACCTTTTCTTCTAATAAGCGCTGCGCATATATATCGCGTGGCACAGGGTGCTGCTTAATTTTCTGGTACATCAACGGCTGCGTTGCATTTGGCTCATCAGCTTCGTTATGGCCATGGCGGCGATAACATACCAAATCAATTACTACATCACGCTTGAACGTATTGCGGTAATCTACTGCTAACTGCGCAACAAACAATACAGCTTCTGGATCATCCGCATTCACATGGAAAATCGGCGCCTGCACCATCTTCGCGATATCGGTACAATATTGTGTAGAACGCGCATCTTCCTGCTTAGACGTTGTAAAACCAACTTGGTTGTTAACAACAATGCGAATACTTCCGCCCACTTGATAGGCGCGAGTTTTCGATAAGTTAAAGGTTTCTTGTACAACCCCTTGGCCAGCGATTGCTGCATCACCATGAATAGTAATCGGTAATGCTTGGCTGCCATCTTTGCAATCCCGGCGGTCCATGCGTGCACGTACCGAGCCAATAACTACTGGGTTTACAATTTCTAAGTGTGATGGGTTAAACGCAAGCGCTAAGTGTACATTGCCGCCATCGGTTTCAAAATCAGATGAAAAGCCCATGTGATACTTCACATCACCTGCTTTATCGGTGGTGTTTTTGCCAGCGAACTCATCAAACAACTGTTGTGGCGCTTTACCCAGTACGTTAATCAAAAGGTTTAAGCGGCCACGGTGGGCCATACCGATCACTACTTCTTTTGCGCCTTGGTTACCAGCGCGGCGAATTAGTGATTTCACTAATGGCACCAATGCATCACCACCCTCGAGCGAGAAGCGTTTTGCACCTGGGAATTTTGAACCTAGATACTTTTCAAGGCCATCAGCAGCAACTAACTCTTTAAGGATTTTCTTGCGATCTTCTTCTGAGAATTTTGGCTTTCCAAGCTGCGATTCTAAACGCTGCTGAATCCAACGTTTTTCCTCGGTATCTACGATATGCATATACTCAGCCCCCACTGAACCACAATAAATGGCCTCAAGTGCTTGCTGAATATCTTTTAATTTGGCGGTTTCTTTGCCAATCACTAATGAGCCAACATTGAACTCGGTGTCCATGTCATCTTTGGTGAGGCTATGAAACTGAGGGTCTAAATCTTGTACCGTTTCCTGCTTCCACAATCCGAGCGGATCAAGATTGGCGTGTTGATGGCCACGAAAACGGTAAGCATTAATTAGCTGCAACACACGAACTTGCTTTTCAGCGAGCTCGGAATTGAATGAACCATTACCGCCGGTTTGCTTCAGCTTTTGCTTGGCCGCTTCGCGGAACTGCTCACGCACTTCACTGTGTTTAACATCGGTTGCAGAACCTTCTCTAGGCAGGCTATTAAATAGCTCTCGCCATTCGGCAGGTACTGCTCCAGGGTTATCAAGATACAGCTCAAACAGCTCTTCTATATAAGCTGCGTTACCCCCAGAAAATTGGGAGGATTCAATCCAGGCTTGCATTGCGCCTTCTTGCATTGCTTTTCCTTTCACTGGTTTGGACTGCGAAAAAACAGCAGATACGCGTTAATAAAAAAGTTATTTAAAAAAATAGCCATCCGTAGCGGGATGGCTATTCAAACAACTACACCACTACTATACCAGAAGCTCAGCGGTTTCGCTAAACCGCACGGCTCAATAGCATGGATTTAATGTGTCCGATAGCCTTCGTTGGGTTCAAGCCTTTCGGGCAAACGTTTACGCAGTTCATAATTCCATGACAACGGAAAACACTGAACGCATCGTCTAACTCGTCTAGCCGTTCCTCGGTGGCTGTGTCACGGCTATCAATCAAGAAACGATAAGCGTGCAGCAAACCTGCAGGACCAACAAATTTATCTGGATTCCACCAGAATGAAGGGCAAGAAGTAGAACAGCATGCACAAAGAATACACTCGTACAAACCATCTAACTTCGCGCGGTCTTCTTGTGATTGTAAACGCTCTCGTGCTGGTGGCGTTTTCTCATCATTGATAAGGAACGGCTTAATACGCTCATATTGCTTATAGAACTGCGTCATATCCACGATTAAATCGCGCACTACTGGCAATCCTGGCAATGGGCGAATAACCACCGTGTTGCCTTTCAACGAGGAAATTGGCGTAATACATCCAAGGCCATTCTTGCCATTGATGTTAAAGCCATCAGAACCACAAACACCTTCACGGCACGAACGGCGGAAAGACAGCGTAGGATCCTGTTCTTTCAATGCCAACAGTGCATCAAGCACCATCATATCGCGGCCTTCTTCAACTTCCAGCTCGTAATCCTGCATCCGTGGCTTCTTATCCACGTCTGGGTTGTAACGATAGATGGAAAACTTCAACTTCTTCATCGTTATCCCTCTTAGTATGTGCGCGCTTTCGGCGGGAACGCTTCACGGAGTTTCGGGGCCATGTTTACTTCACGAGTAACCATAGAGTTATCTTCTGGGCGATAAACGGTGTGGCATAGCCACTTGTCATCATCACGCTCAGGGAAATCTGCGCGGCTGTGGGCACCACGGCTTTCGGTACGGAAGTTCGCCGAAATCGCAGTTGAGTACGCAGTTTCCATTAAATTATCAAGCTCTAAACACTCAATGCGTTGGGTGTTGAAATCAGTGCTGGTATCGTCCAAACGCGCATTATCGAGGCGCTCACGAATTTCCTGCAGCTCTTTCATACCCTCAGCCATTGCATCACCTTCACGGAATACCGAAAAGTTGAGTTGCATACAGTTCTGCAAATCTTTGCGGATTTGGAACGGGTCTTCACCCTTCTGTGTAGTATTCCAACGGTTAACTCGTGCTAATGCCGCATCAATATCATCTTGCGATGCATCACGCGCTTCCGTATTGGCTGCCAACGATTCTTCCAAATGCAAGCCTGTTGCGCGGCCAAATACCACCAAATCAAGCAATGAGTTACCACCCAAGCGGTTAGCACCATGCACCGATACGCAAGCGATTTCACCACAGGCAAACAAGCCCTGAATTGGTGTTGCTTTACCGTTATCGTCTACTGATAAACAACGGCCATGAACATCGGTAGGAATACCACCCATCATATAATGGCAAGTTGGAATTACTGGAATTGGTTCTTCTGCGGGATCTACGTGAGCGAAAGTTTTCGCCAAATCACAAACACCTGGTAAGCGTGATTCTAGTGTTTCGCGGCCTAAGTGATCGAGCTTCAGCTTAATGTGCGGACCCCAAGGACCATCACAGCCGCGGCCTTCGCGAATTTCGGTCATCATCGCCCGGGCCACAACATCGCGGCCTGCTAAATCTTTAGCATTCGGTGCGTAGCGTTCCATGAAACGCTCACCGTCTTTATTCAGCAGATAACCACCTTCGCCTCGGCACCCTTCTGTTACCAAAGAGCCAGCGCCGGCAATACCAGTTGGGTGGAACTGCCACATTTCCATATCTTGTACTGGTACGCCAGCGCGTAATGCCATACCAATACCATCACCCGTGTTAATGTGGGCGTTCGTAGTAGAGGCATAAATGCGCCCTGCACCGCCGGTAGCTAAAATCACCGCTTTCGCTTTGATATAGAACATTTCGCCGGTTTCAATCTCGATTGCGGTTACACCAGTAACTGCACCATCTTGATTCTTCACGATATCAAGCGCATACCACTCGGAAAGCACGGTTGTTTTGTTTTTTACGTTTTGCTGATAAAGCAAATGTAATAGCGCATGGCCTGTACGGTCTGCCGCTGCTGCTGTACGCGCTGCCTGCTCACCACCAAAGCTTTTTGATTGGCCGCCGAAAGGACGCTGATATACGCGACCATCTTCAAAGCGCGAGAACGGTAAACCCATGTTCTCCATTTCCAAAATCGCTTCTGGGCCGGTTTTACACATGTATTCGATTGCGTCTTGGTCACCAATGTAATCCGAACCTTTTACGGTATCGAACATGTGCCATTCCCAATTATCTTCGTGAGCATTACCTAAAGCTACGGTAATACCACCTTGCGCAGATACTGTGTGTGAGCGCGTTGGAAATACTTTCGACATCAGCGCACAGCTCATGCCATTTTCAGAAATTTGCAAAGCAGCGCGCATACCCGCGCCACCAGCACCGATTACTACTGCATCAAATTGAAGTTCTTTCATGTTGTTAAATACCCCACAATACGAACAAACCGGTGAACCAGTACACGAGCAATGCAAGCACAACAATGTATTGAATAACGCCGCGTAATAAAGATTTTTTCACATAATCGGTAAGCACTTGCCAAATACCAATCCAACCGTGAATCAGCAGGCCGGTAAGTGTAAGTAATGTGAAGATTTTCATGCTGAGGTGGCTGTATAGCGTAATCCACTCGTTGTAACCAAAGCCAGGATTACACACTAACCATACCACTAAGAAAATAGTGTAGGCAGCCATTACCACAGCTGCTGCGCGCAGCAGTATAAAATCATGCGTGCCGCTACGGCCAAATGTAGATGCTATTTTTACCATAACCATACTCCTGCTAATACTGCGAGGATAACACCGCCAACAATCGCAGCGATTGCAGTAGTTCTACCTGATTCTTTTTCTTCACCAAAGCCAAGATCCATGAAAATATGGCGAATACCGGCTAGCAAGTGGTAGCCCAACGCAGCAAGGAAGCCCCAAACTAGAAATTTCACCACAGGGTGTTGGAAAATAGCTTGTGCTTCGGCAAAGCCTTGCGGAGAGCTAAGTGATTTGGCGAGCAACCACACCAGTAAACCCACGAGCACAAGCATGATCACACCAGACACACGGTGTAAAATCGATGATAATGCTGCGGGGGGTAAACTTATGGTGCTCAGATCTAAATTAACAGGTCTTTGTTTTTTCACAACTGTTTGCCTTATCTGAAAACATTGTTGAAATTTGTGCTTGCAAGTATATCTAGCGAGATACACAATTACAATTACTCCCTGCGCCTAAATCTGGTTCAATTTATCTCGCAATCCCAATAGAAATCGGCTTCGGCTATAAATCGATGATTGCTTTTAGACTAAAGTAGTAAATTGCTTTTGCGCAGCATCCATTATTGTACTCCTTACGTAAAATTGACAAAACCCCCTTAGATCAAGTAAAACTAGCGCACTTTTTTCGCTAATTCGCACAGAATACAAGGAGATTTCCATGGCTGAGCGTAAAGCCACAATCCAAATCGATGGCAACAGTATCGAGCTGCCGGTGCTTACAGGCACCGCCGGTCACGATGTAATAGATGTACGGACCTTAGGCAAGCACGGCTACTTCACTTTCGACCCTGGCTTCCTCGCTACCGGCTCTTGTGAATCAAAGATTACCTACATTGATGGTGAAAACGGGGTGCTATTGCATCGCGGTTACCCAATCGATCAACTTGCAACTGAAGCTGATTATCTTGAAGTTTGTTACATGCTCATTCACGGCGAAGCGCCGAATACTGAGCAATATAACGAATTTAAAGAAACCATTACCAACCACACCATGGTGCATCAAGGCCTGCATGGCTTTTTCGGTGGTTTCCGTAGAGACGCACACCCAATGGCAATGCTATGCGCAGTAACCGGCGCTTTATCTTCGTTCTATCACGATGATTTAAATATTGCTGATCCTGAGCAACGAGTACGCAGTGCTTATCGGTTAATTGCGAAAATCCCAACGATTGCAGCAATGTGCTACAAGCACAATGTTGGCCAGCCGTTCGTGTACCCGAAGAACAGCTTAAGCTTCTCCGAAAACTTCTTAAATATGATGTTCTCTGTACCTGCGGAAGATTACGAAGTAAGCCCTGTGATTGCTAAAGCAATGGATCGTATCTTTACCTTGCATGCAGACCATGAGCAAAACGCTTCAACTTCAACCGTGCGTTTAGCCGGCTCTTCAGGTGCCAACCCTTATGCATGTATCGCAGCGGGCGTGGCATCATTATGGGGCCCGGCTCACGGCGGTGCTAACGAAGCATGCTTGAAGATGCTAGCTGAAATTGGTTCAGTAGACCGCATTCCAGAGTTTATCAAGAAAGCGAAAGATAAAAACGACCCGTTCCGCTTAATGGGCTTCGGACATCGTGTGTATAAAAACTTTGACCCGCGTGCCAAAGTTATGCGCGACACCTGTCATGAAGTGTTGAGCGAACTCAACATTCAAGATCCGTTGCTAGATGTTGCTATGGAGCTCGAGCGCATTGCATTAGAAGACCCATACTTCGTAGAGAAGAAACTCTATCCAAACGTAGATTTCTACTCTGGCATTATCTTGAAAGCAATTGGTATTCCTACCAACATGTTCACGGTGATTTTCGCGCTATCGCGTACCGTTGGTTGGATTTCTCATTGGCACGAAATGCTCAGCGAAGCGAGCCAGAAAATTGGCCGACCTCGTCAGTTATATACTGGTGAAGCGCAACGCGATTTCAGCCCAATCAAAAAGTAACAGTAAATATGTTCACAAGCCGCTCAAGCTCTTAACTTGAGCGGCTTTTTTATGCCTAACGTACCGGAAATAAGAATTTTTACGCAAGAATACTTTTAGTTAAGGTAACTGTTCTTTAAGATAGTGCGTGCACGGATGCAGATAATAAATATATCAGCCCATATATTCATGCTCGATCTTATTTAGGAATGCTTATGCCGGTGCTTCTCCATAGCCCTTTACCTGCCATCGAAGAACTCCAACAGGAGGGCTGTGCGATCAAGTATGCGCCTGGCTTGCAGGGGAAAATGCGCGTAGGTATTGTGAATTTAATGCCCAACCACATGGATACCGAACGCCAATGGCTGCGCTTGCTGGCGAAAATACCACTGTTAACTGAAGTACACTTTATTCGCTTACATTCTTGGCTACCAAAATCAGCTTCAGTAAACCATCTACAACAACATTACCAAACCCTAGATCAAAGCTCTGATTTTGATGCGTTAATTGTTACCGGTGCACCACTCGGCACGAAAGAATACGAAGATGTTCCCTACTGGAGCGAGTTGCGCGAGCTGTTCGATATGGCTAATTATTATGCGAACACCACCTTGTACTCTTGCTGGGCGGCCAATGCCGCGTTGTATCATTTCTATAATATTCCGCGCAGGCAACGCGCCCGTAAGGTAAGTGGTATATATGAGCATCGTATTCTTCGCCAACACGAGATGGTAAAAAACATGCAGATTGGCGTGCAATTTCCGCATTCACGTTATGCGGAAGCACGCCAATCGGTACTATTTGCTCATCCTGAGGTACGAGTAGTGATGCAAGCGCCAAATGCCGGCGCCTTTTTAGCAGCCGACGATTTGCGGCGCCGCGCCTTTATTTTTGGCCATCCAGAATATGAAGCCGATACTCTACAAAAAGAATTCAAACGAGATTTCGATGCGGGTAAAGATCCGCACCCACCAGAATACTACTTTGTGGATACCGAAACCTTTGCGTTACCAAAGCCAATGTGGCAAGAAAGTGGTGCTGTTTTACTAAAAAACTGGCTAAATCTGTGGGCGCGTTAAAATATATAGTACGCGATAGTAAAACAAACAAAGGCGCCCAGGCACCTTTGTTTGTTTTATGCAACTTATGGTTTGCAGTAACTAAGTACGTTGGCTTATTTGCAGAGCTTGCTCAAGATCTAGCAAAATATCATCAATATGCTCAATCCCAACTGAAAGACGCACTAAATCTGTACTTACGCCAGCCCGTTGCAACTCTTCCGGCGATAGCTGCCGATGAGTGGTAGAGGCTGGATGGCAGGCTAACGATTTCGCATCACCAATATTTACTAAGCGCAAGAATAATTGTAATGCATCAATAAACTTCACCGCCGCCGCATAGCCACCTTTTACGCCAAAGCTAAGAATTCCTGATGCTTTACCTTGGGTAATTTTCTGCGCTAATGCATGATAGTGATCACCAGGTAACCCGGCATAATTCACCCATTCAACCGCTGGATGTTGATGCAAATATTCGGCAACTTTCTGCGCATTTTCGCAATGCCGCTCAATACGAAGTGCCAAGGTTTCTAAACCTTGCAAGAAATTAAACGCGCTTTGGGCCGAAAGCGCAGCACCGGTATTACGTAGCGGCACTACGCGTGCGCGGCCAATAAAGGCTGCTGGGCCTAGCGCTTCGGTATATACCACGCCATGATAGGAAGGATCTGGCTTATTCAGTTGCGGAAAACGCTCTGGTTGCGCAGCCCAATCAAATTTACCGCTATCAATAATAATACCGCCAATAGTGGTACCATGTCCGCCTATATATTTAGTAAGGGCGTGCACCACAATATCAGCGCCCTGCTCTATTGGCCGACAAAGAATTGGCGTAGGCACCGTATTATCCACTACCAGCGGAATGCCATGTGCATGAGCAACATCGGCAAGCTTTTGAATATCTACAATATTACCCGCTGGATTACCAATTGATTCACAAAACAGCAGCTTCGTGCGCTCATCAATCAGCGCCGCAATGCCTGCTAAATCATCCTCATCAGCAAAGCGCACATCAATTCCTTGCTGCGGCAGTGAGTGGGCAAAAAAGTTATAGGTACCCCCATACAGTTTGCTGATGCTCACAATATTATCGCCTGCTGCGGTAATGGTTTGAATCGCGTAATTAATAGCGGCCATGCCCGAGGCAACAGCTAACGCGCCAACACCGCCTTCAATAGCTGCTAAACGCTGCTCCAACACCGCATTTGTGGGATTCATAATGCGCGAATAAATATTTCCTTCCACCTTCAAATCAAATAGATCAGCACCATGCTGAGTATCTCGAAAGGTGAAAGAGGTGGTTTGGTAAATGGGTACAGCTGCGGCTCGCGTAGTTTCTTCCGCAGTATAACCATGATGTAGAGCAAGAGTTTCGAGGCGCATGGCATCTCCTTAACAGGATAAACAAATTAGATAAAAACACGATAACGGAACTCTACACGTTTAGACGGCTAAATGTCTACAGCTAATTATAATAATTTGGGCGCAAAAAGTAAGCACTATGGCGAGAATAGTGGTGGAATTCACTAACTTGCAGCAAATTCCATGTAGAATTCACCAACTTCGCTAGCGCTGAAATACAAAAGCAAGCCACTAATGTGTTATTTTTCATTATCTTACATTTATTGGCACGCTTTTCGCATATTCTTAAGGAACTAAGCTAGTGTTCAATCAAATAATGGAAAATATTATGCACAGCGGCAATTTTAGAACTCATCCAAAAACGTTATTACTCGCCATCTTCACCACTTTCGTGTTGGCAACTACCCTTTCTGGTTGTGGCAACGTGAATCCCAGCGAAGTAGCAGCCAAGCCCGATGAAACCGAGCGCGGTGTGCCGGTAGAAACGGTACGCGTAGGAAAAGGCACCGTGCGTGCGAGTTTCCAAGCCAGCACTATTCTTGAAGCAGAAGAGGAAACCGATGTTATCGCTCGCGTAAGCGGTATTGTGGAAGATATCCTGGTAGAAGAAGGCGATTATGTAGAGCAAGGCCAACCGCTGGCTCGTTTAGAATCATCCCGTTATCGCTTGAGCCGCGAGCAAATTGCTGCCGAGCTGCGTGGGGTTAGCCAAGAGCTTACCCGTATGCGCCAACTTGCCGGCCAGCAAATGGTAAGTACCGAGCAGCTTGAGCGGCTGCAATCACGCCACGATGCGCTTTCTGCTCAGCTCCAAATTGCCGAGCTAGATTATGCCGAAGCGGTAATTCGGGCGCCTATTTCCGGCCATATTTCTGAGCGCTATGTGAAAACAGGCAACATGATTCAGGCCTACCAACAGAAATCACTATTCCATATTGTGAATGCCAACACCTTGCGCGCCACGGTGAACTTGCCCGAGCATGCGCTGCGCAATATTGAAGTTGGCCAGCAAGCTGATTTACAACTGCAAGCCAGCGGTGCTAACGAGCATATTACTGCTGCAGTAGCTCGCGTAAGTACCGTAGTAGATGCCTCGTCTGGCACTTTCCGCGTGGTACTTTCGGTACCAAATGAAAACCATGCCCTGCGTTCTGGCATGTTTGCTCGCGTAAATCTGCATTACGCTCAAAAGCATGATGCTGTGCGTATTCCGCATCACGCTATCGTGCGGGTAGATCAAAGTAATTATGTATTTGTGGTGCATGAAAACAAAGCCCAACGCGTGCCTGTTAGCACCGGTATTCGTGAAAATGGTTGGGTTGAGGTAACCGTAGGATTAGCAGAGCATGCACTACTGATCGTTACCGGCCAAAACACGCTTCGTAACAACGCACTCGTAGAAGTTGTTGAGCTGTAAGTTAACGCGAACCTAAATTTCAGAAGGAATTTGAGCCATGCCTGCAGCTAACAATTCATCGGCAACTAATTCTGCGCCTGTGCGCCAGAAGGGTATTGCAGCTTTAGCGGTACGTCGTCCTGTTACTATTATCATGTTTACCTTAGCCATCGTGCTATTTGGCTTCGTAAGTTTAGGCCGTTTACCGGTAAATTTATTGCCTGATTTGAGTTACCCCACGCTTACCGTGCGTACCGCTTATGTGGGTGCTGCGCCAAGTGAGATTGAGCAGCTCATTAATCGCCCCATTGAAGAAACTTTAGGCACCGTAAAAGGTGTTCGGCAAATCACTTCGTATGCCCGTGCTGGGCAATCCGATATCGTGTTGGAATTCGCTTGGGGCACCAATATGGATTTCGCCGGTATCGAGGTACGCGAGAAACTCGATATGGTAATGCTGCCGCTGGATATCGAAAAGCCTACCCTGCTGCGCTTTAATCCGAATTTAGAGCCCATTATGCGCCTTGCTTTAAATCGCGAAGCCTCGGTAGGCACACCTTGGGAACTACAGGAGCTGCGCCGCTACGCAGATGATGAGCTCAAACGCCGCATAGAGAGTATTCCGGGCGTTGCCGCTGTACGCACAGGCGGTGGCTATGAAGATGAAGTGCAAATTCTTATTGATGAGCACCGCATTAGCCAGCTCAACATCGATATGCAAACCATTGTTAGCCGCCTGCGCGCCGAGAACATGAATCAATCGGGTGGCCGCATTGAAACCGGTACGCAAGAATTTTTAGTGCGCACGGTAAACCAATTTAAATCGCTTGAAGACATGGAAAATATCTTCATTGCTACCCGCAACGGTGCACCCATTCAGTTAAAAGATATCGCTACGGTGCGCAGTGGCCATAAAGATCGCACTGCCATTAGCCGAGTAAATGGCCGCGAATCAATTGAGCTGAACTTATATCGCGAAGGAGATGCCAATACGGTAACCGTAGCCGACGAAGTGCGCGCACGCTTGCCGCAAATTAATCAACAGCTACCTGCGGATTACAGCCTTGAGCTACTTGCCGACCAATCTACCTTTATTCGCAATGCGATTAGTTCAGTAAAACAAAACGCGATTTTCGGCGGTGTGCTGGCTATGGCCGTAATCTTGTTATTCTTGCGCCAACTAGGCCCAACTTTCATTATTTCGTTAGCCATTCCCGTATCGGTTATCGCCACGTTCCTATTTATGTTTATGGGCGGCCTAAGCCTGAATTTAATGTCGTTAGGTGGCATCGCACTGGCCGTAGGCTTGTTGGTAGATAACGCGATTGTAGTGTTGGAAAATATTGATCGCCGCAAGAAGCTTGGTGAAGGCTATCGCGCAGCCGCGATTACCGGCACTCAAGAAGTTACTGGGGCAGTAATCGCTGCCACTTTAACCACACTAGCAGTTTTTGTGCCGCTAGTGTTTGTAAGTGGTATGGCAGGGCAACTGTTCACTGATCAAGCGCTCACCGTGAGTTTTGCGCTGATTGCCTCTTTATTCGTTGCTTTAACTCTTATTCCTATGTTGGCGAGCCGCGAGTTTCGTCGCTATGCCACAGAGCACGCCACAGAGCACACCACAAAGCACGCCACCGAACTACCCGGGCAACATGCCACCCAGCCAACAACCGCCGCGGTGCCCCCAACCCGCCGTGCATTGATTCAACGCGTGTTGTTCTGGCTGGGCTGGCCCTTCCGTTTACTTAGTAAGGTATTCTTCTTTTGGCTACCGTTGCTGGTGCTGAAAGCCTTACGTGGCAGCGTTGCTGGTATCGGTTGGATACTTGCTAAAGCCGCAAAACCTATCGTATTCGCGTTTGATTATGGCTTCGCTGCTGTAAGCTCCGGCCATTCTCGCAGCCTGCAGGGCATGCAACGCAAACCATGGTTATTTTTCACCTTGTTTGCAGCTGTTACTATCGGATGCTTTGCATTAGTACCGCGCCTTGGTGCTGAATTGATTCCACAAATGGAACAACGCGAGTTCTTCGTTGATATCGAACTACCGCGTGGCACCCCCATTAACCGTACCGATGAATTTATGGGCGAAATCGCAGCATTCTTAAGTGATGATCAGCGGGTATTGCGCACCTATTCCGTGGCTGGTTCTGGTTCACTCATGCAAATTCAAGCCAACCAAGGTGGTGATTATTGGGGTCGCTTCCATGTGGTAGCGAAGCCCACTGTGTTGGAATCTGAACGTGATGCCCTAATTGCTGATTTACGCGCATTTTTGGATCGCCAACCGGATGTGCAAGCACGCATTGATTTCCCAGAGCTTGTATCAATCGATATGCCTATGGTGGTTGAATTGTATGGTTTTGAGCTTGATCGATTACTAAATAGCGCTGAACTTATTACCGATTTGCTGGAAAAAAATCCGGCCTTTAATGATGTGCGTAATGGCTTAACCCGTGGCCAACCCGAGTTGGAGATCATCTTTGATCATGCCCGCTTAGCTTGGGTAGGTTTATCAGCACCGGATGTAGCCCGCACGATTAGCACGCAAATTGGCGGCCAAGTAGCTACGCAATACAACCTAAACGACCGGCAAATTGATATCCGCGTGCGCTTGCCAGATCATGTACGCCAAGATCCCAACCGTATAGAACAGCTCATTATCAACCCGGGCAGCGCCACAGAGCTTCCGCTTTCGGCTGTGGCAACCATTAATCGCACCATTGGGCCAAGCGAAATCACCCGCTTATCGCAACAACGCGTAGCGCTGATTAGTGCCAGCCCTGCAGGTGGAGATGTGCGCAAAGCACAAGCTGAACTGCAGGCAATTCTCGATAGCGTGCGCTTACCACCGGGTGTAACTGCCTATATCGGCGGGCAAAGCGAACTGCTCGATGAATCATATAATTCATTAATGCTTGCGTTAGCTCTCGCGGTATTCTTGGTGTACTTGGTAATGGCCTCACAATTTGAAAGCTTTGGCCACCCATTACTGATCATGTTCTCAGTGCCTCTAGCCGCTGCTGGCTCAATTGTAGGCCTGTGGGTTACTGGTACGCCGCTGAGTGTAGTGGTATTTATCGGCCTCATCATGTTGGCCGGTATTGTGGTGAATAATGCCATTGTACTAGTGGATCGTATTAATCAATTGCGGGTTGAAGGAATAGCTAAATTGGCGGCGATTCAGCAAGCAGCAGCCCAGCGGTTGCGGCCTATACTCATGACCACCCTTACAACCATTCTTGGCCTACTCCCTCTCGCTTTGGGTATCGGTGAAGGTGCCGAATTGAGCGCCAGTATGGCAATTGCGGTAATCAGTGGCTTGCTATTCGCCACCGCACTTACCTTATTGTTCATCCCATTGGTTTATCAACTGTTCGATCGCAAGCATTTTGCTGCCACTGCAGATGCAGAGCCTGCGCCGGGAGTAGCCAATCATGCGTAAAGTAGCAGAAATTGCGGCACCGCTGGCCAGCTTCGCTTTAAAGCGGCCAGTAACCGTGTGCATGTTTTTCCTTAGCTTTCTCATTTTGGGGCTAGTTTCCAGCCGCATGTTGCCGCTCGAGAAATTCCCAGGCATCGATATTCCACAAATAGTGGTGAACGTGCCTTATCGTGGCTCAACACCAGCGGAAGTAGAACGGTTGATTACACGGCCTCTCGAAGAAGCCCTCGCTACCCTGCCCGGCATTCAAGAAATGCGCTCTAATTCAGGTGAAAATGGCGCCGATGTGGTGCTTAATTTTAACTGGAACGATAGCGTTTCTGCTCGTGGCATCGAGGCACGAGAACGCGTGGAGAGCATGCGCCACTTATTGCCCGATGATGTAGAGCGGGTATTTATCTACCAATTTAACACCGATGATATGGCGGTTATGCAGCTGCGCATCTCTAGTGAACAAGATTTATCTCTTGCTTGGGAACTACTTAACCGGCAATTAAAGCAACCCCTTGAGCGGGTAGCTGGGGTTTCTCGCGTGGCTTTATTTGGGGTGCAACAGCGCGAAATTATAATTCGTTTGAACCCACAAACGCTAAGCGCTACGAACTTAAGCGTAAGTGAAATAACCCAGATTCTAAATCAGGCTAACTTCTCTATGTCGGCCGGCTATCTGGAAACGCCTTACGAGCGAATTTTAGTGAAGCCCGCCGGTGAATATCGCAGCCTCGATGATATTCGCGCCCTACCCATTACTCCAACGCTTACTGTTGGTGATATTGCTACTGTTGAGTATGAGCTACCGCGCGCCACCGATGGTCGCCACTTCAACCAGCGCTATGCCATTGGCGTAGATATTTATAAAGAATCCAGCGCTAACTTAGTAGATGTTGCTCGGGCTGCCAGCCAAGTAATTAGCGATGTTGCAAGAACTCCTGAGTTTTCCGACATTCAACTAATGACCATGGATAACACCGCGGAAAGTGTTACTACTTCATTGCGGGATCTACTCTTTGCCGGCCTGATTGGTGCGTGTTTATCGATTATTGTGCTGTATCTGTTCTTGCGCGATTGGCGCACTACGCTCATCATTGTGCTCTCGGTACCTATCGCCATTTGCCTTACCCTCGGGGTGATGTATTTATTGGGCTACAGCTTAAATATTCTCTCTATGATGGGCTTAATGTTAGCTATAGGTATGCTGATTGATAACGCCGTAGTAGTTACCGAAAGTATTCAACAAGAACAGCAAGCAACCGGCAAAATAAAAGATCAGGATACGATTATTGCTGGGGCTAGCCGGGTTTCGTTGGCGATTATCGCGGGCACACTCACTACGGCTATCGTATTCTTGCCCAATATCTTTGGCGAAGGCGGTGAAATTACCATTTTCTTAGAGCATGTGGCGATTGCGATCTGTATTTCACTATTGGCATCACTATTGATTGCGCAAACCCTAATTCCGCTATTACTCAGCAAGATCCACAGTAAAATCAGCCCTGAGCCACCGCAACCTGGCCGGCTTAAGCGGGGGTACCTGCGCAGCTTACAATGGAGCCATCGCCACCCTCGGCTTACCACCTTGATTATGCTGTTCATTATGGCTAGCACTGCGCTGCCGTTTAAAAATGTGAGTGGCGATCAAACCGACATGGCCTTTAATGATCGGATTTTCATGAACTATCACATCACCGGGCAATACAAGCTTTCTGAAGTAGAGCGCGATGTAACGGCAATGGAAAGCTACCTATATGCCAACAAAGATATGTTTGCAATCGAAGATGTATATAGTTATTACACCCCAGGGTATGCCATTTCCACGATATTGTTGAACCCTAACCGTGAGCTTTCGGTAACGGAGATACAGCGCCGCATTCGCGAAAATATGCCGCCACTGCCCCGCAGCAAACCGGTGTTTGGTTTCCGCGGGGGCGATAATCGCGGTGTACAAGTTACCTTGCAGGGTCGTTCCACCCAAGAGTTAGAGCAACTTGCCGAAGAAATCATTCCTATGCTGGGCCGCATTGAAGGTCTTACCGACGTGCAAACCGCTACCGGAAACGCTAAAAATGAGCTGCAAATTCGCATCGATCGCGAACAAGCGGAACGGTTTGGCTTAAACCCGAGTATGGTTGCCGAACAAGTTGGCGTGGCGTTGCGAGGGCGGAATTTACGCTCCTTCCGGCATAACCCAGAGGGTGATATGCGAATACGGGTTACTTTCCCCGAGTATTTCAGCCTTTCTTTGCCAGAATTACAGCAAATGGTAATTGCCCGCGTGGGAAATACCTTGGTGCATCTCAACCAAATTGCCACCATCGAAGAAGTGGAGCAACTTGGTACCATTCGTCGGTTCGATCGGCAAACCGCTGTGCGCATCACTGCCAACCTTGAAGATCTAACAATGCCCCAAGCGCGCACTGCAATTACTGCCACCATGAACCAAATGCAGCTGCCCGATGGCTATCGCTGGACCTTAGATGGAGGCTTTCGCACGCAACAGCAGCAAAATACCATCATGATGGTTAATATGCTGCTTGCCGTGGCCATGGTGTACATGGTGATGGCGGCTTTATTTGAATCATTGCTATTACCCTCGGCGGTAATTGGTTCGCTCATCCTCGCCCTTACTGGGGTGTTTTGGGCGCTTTGGCTTACGGGCACGCCGATGGATTTAATGGCGCTGATTGGTATGCTGATTCTAATGGGTATCGTGGTGAATAATGGCATTGTGTTGGTAGATGCCATTAATCAGCTAGTTGATGAAGGCATTGCTCTTGAAAATGCTATTCTTGAAGCTGCCGCAAGGCGCGTACGGCCGATTCTCATGACGGTAGCCACCACTATTCTTGGCATGCTGCCGCTCGCCTTGGGCGACACCCAAATTGGTGGTGATGGCCCACCCTACACACCGATGGCCATTACCATTATTGGTGGTTTAGCATTTAGCACCCTAACTAGTTTATACTTCGTGCCTCATGCATATAGCCGCCTATTGTATTGGCGCCAACATTGGGCACATGTTTGGCAACGCTCTGGCGAACCATTACGAGCCCGCAAAGCAGCACATTAAATAAAATCCAAGGAAGCCAATGCCAGTTCTGATTATCGTTACCATTGTATGGGCATTTAGTTTTTCACTGATTGGCGAATTTCTAGCGCGCGATGTAGATGCCTACATCGCCGTTTTTATTCGCATGGTATTAGCATTAGCGTTGTTACTGCCATTCCTAAAGCTACGCAATGTAACTGGCCGCAATGCATTGAGCTTAATGGCTATCGGTGGCGTGCAAATTGGTATCATGTACCTGCTGCTATACCATGCGTTTTTATATATCAGCGTGGCCGAAGTTCTGCTGTTCACCATTTTTACACCGCTTTACATCACCTTGCTCGATGAATGGGTACTTAATCGCAAACCCTTACCGCGGGTTTGGTGGCTTGCTGCAGCACTTTCTGTAATAGGAGCTGCACTTATTCGCTATCAAGGCCTAAGCACTGGCTTTATTACCGGCTTCCTATTGATACAAGGCGCGAACATTTGCTTTGCTCTTGGCCAAGTAGCCTACAAACGATTACCAATTGGCGATACCCGCGCGCAGGTACACCACTATGCGCTGTTCTTCCTCGGTGCCACCATTGTTTCAGGTATTGGCATGCTGTTGTTTGCTAATTATCAGCGCTTGCCCACCACTTGGGTGCACTGGAGTGTACTCATTTGGCTTGGTTTAGGTGCCTCAGGCGTGGGCTATCTAGCGTGGAGTATCGCCAGTAAGCGCGTAAATATAGGCCAACTGGCCACCATGAATAACGCTTTAATTCCTGCTGGCCTGTTAGTGAATTTCTTATTGTGGGGCCAAGATGTACAGTGGGGTTCACTAGCATTTGGCGGCGCTATCATTCTTTACGCCGTGTGGCTTACCTCGCGGCGCATTTAATTTTGCTCTAAATCCCTATCTGCTGTATTCTTGCGCCATTCTTACAGCTTCTGTAAACCATACATATACGCTCACAAAGAGATTCCCTTATACATGAGTTTTGCTGATTTGGGCTTATGCCCTACCATTCTCGAAGCCTTAGTAAACCAAGGTTACACCACCCCTACGCCGATTCAAGAAAAAGCCATTCCCGCCGTACTCGATGGGCGCGATGTGATGGCTGCTGCACAAACCGGCACCGGAAAAACCGCAGGTTTTACCCTGCCTATTTTACAGCTTTTAAAAGATGGCGAGCGGGCCAAACCTAACCAAGTACGGGTATTAATCCTTACCCCTACTCGAGAGCTTGCAGCTCAAGTTGCGGAAAGTGTTGCCACTTACTCGAAAGGCTTGAACTTAAGCTCTGCTGTGGTGTTCGGTGGTGTAAAAATCAATCCGCAAATGATGAAGCTGCGCCGTGGCGTAGATATCTTGGTGGCTACGCCGGGTCGTTTAATGGATTTATACCAGCAAAATGCTGTGCGCTTTCCAAAATTAGAGATGTTAGTACTTGATGAAGCTGATCGTATGCTGGATATGGGCTTTATTCATGACATCAAGAAAATTATCAAAGTACTACCGCCGAAACGCCAAAACTTGCTGTTTTCTGCAACTTTCTCGAATGAAATTCGCGAACTGGCAAAAGGCTTAGTGAATAACCCAGTAGAGATTTCAGTAGCGCCACCGAATACTACGGCTGAGCGCGTTGAACAAAAGGTTTACCCAGTAGCGCCAAGCGAAAAAGTGCGCATGTTGTGCGCTCTGCTGCGCGAACTTGATACACCCCAAGTTCTGGTATTTAACCGTACCAAGCATGGCGCAAATCGCTTAGTAAAACAGCTCAGCCAAGCTGGTTTTCTTGCTGTTGCCATTCACGGCAATAAAAGCCAAGGGGCTCGCACCAAAGCCTTACAAGAGTTCAAAGATGGCAAAGTACAAGTATTGGTGGCAACCGATATCGCCGCACGCGGCCTTGATATTGCTCAGTTACCGCTGGTGGTGAACTACGATCTGCCGCAGGTGGCTGAAGATTATGTACACCGCATTGGCCGTACGGCTCGTGCTGGCGCTAGTGGCCTCGCTATCTCATTGGTAACCCATGAAGAAGTGAAGCTACTAAAAGCGATTGAGCGCTTAACCAAACAAGAGATTAGCCAATATCAACTAGCCGAGTTTATCTCTGTAGACTTAAGCAAAGCGCCACCGAAAAGTGCTGCAGCTAAACCAGCACAGCGTGGCCGCAGCCAAGGTTCTGGCCGCAACCAGGGTGGTGGTAAACCACAAGGCTCTGGTAGATCGCAAAGCTCTGGAAAGCCAAACCCTTGGGGTTCCGGTAAGCCGTAAGGCACCCGCCGCTAAAAGTAGCGAGCGCAAATTGCCCATACCCCTTGATTTTTAGCTCAGAAAGAGCGATACATAGGGTATAAATTACAAATAACCAACCGCCTGTAGTGTACAGGCGGTTTTTTATTAGGAGTATGCACATGGCGAAAGATATGCAACAACCCGAACTGATTATGTCGGAACTCGATGTGCTCCGTATAGAGCGGCTGATCGAGAAAACGCCAGGCTTAGCCAAACAAGTAGCGCACTTAGAATCTGAGTTGGCACGTGCCACAGTGGTGAAACCAGAGAATATTCCAGCGGATGTGGTTACCATGAATTCGCGGGTACGGTTTCGCATTACCGAAACAGGTAAAGAGTTCGAAAGAACATTGGTATACCCAGCAGACGCCGAAAAAACTGAAGATTCAATTTCTATTTTCGCGCCTATTGGCAGCGCCTTAGTGGGTATGCGCGTAGGTGAAACCATCGAGTGGCCAACCCAGCACGGTAAAAGCCACGTAGAAGTAATCGAAATTGTTTACCAACCAGAGCGTGACGGTGATTTTACCAGTTAATATGCTAACTGCGCACCAATTGTGTAGTACTGCCAGTTTGATGGCGCAGGACATCAATTCGATCAGGCAAACGTTCTTTCAATTCACGCACATGGGAAATAATACCGATAGTGCGGCCATGAGCGCGCAGCTCTGCCAACACCGCGATTGCCGCATCGAGCGCGTGCTCATCTAGGCTACCAAAGCCCTCATCAATAAATAGTGTTTCTAAGCGAATACCACCAGCATAACTTTGCACCACATCGGAAAGGCCCAACGCAAGCGCGAGGGCAGCCATAAAGCTCTCACCGCCGGAAAGGGTATTTACCGGCCGCACTCGGCCTGTATAAGCATCATCTACTACGAGGTTAAGCCCCGCTGCCGAACGCTTGTCGCTTACCTCAAGATCGCGGCGTAATACATAGCGCCCGCCCGACATTTTATCTAGCCGCACGGAAGCTTCATGCAATACATCATCGAGTAAAATGCTGAGAACAAAGCGATGCAAGGTAAGCCGCTGCGAATTGTTCCCGGCCACCGCATCAGCGAGCGTGCCTAACACTTGATACTGCTCGGTAAGCTTACTACTACTCGTCTGCTTTTCCTGTAACCGCTGCTGAATATGCTGTAATCGCTGATGTTCACCACGCCTGCTTTGCCAGTGCTGCAATGCTTCGTTAACCTCATGCTCAAGGGTTTGCACTTGGCTCTCAAGCGCAGCCAAATCCGGGGCTTCTTGCTCCTTGATCACATTACTCAGTTGCTCAAGCAAGGTACTGTTGCGCTGCACTTGCTGTTGCCATTGTTGCAATTTCTCACTCGCCTGCTGTTCCTGCTCTTGGTTAAGCTGAGCCTCAGTAAATGCTGCGGCATCAGCAAACTCACTCGCAGCTAAGGCTTGCTGCCAAGCACTTGCAGCCGTATTAACCTGCTCCTGTAACTGGCTAAATTGCTGTTGGGTATGCTGCACTGCAGCTTCGGCACTGGTAAACGCTTGATTTGCCGATTCTCGTTGTTGCCGTTGCTGCTCAAGCGCAGCTTCGAATTTACTAATACGTTCATCAACTTGGTTAATTTTCGCCTTAATACTGGGAAAATCCCGGCTATCTTCCGGTAACTCTTGCTCTAACTCCTGCACTCGCGCTGCATTTGCTTGCGCTTCATGCTCGGCACGGTGCAATGCGCTGGTAGCCGTTTGTAAAGCACTACGTTGCTGCTGCAACTCGCTGTTCTGTTCACGCAGTTGCTGTTTTTGCTGCTGTAGCTGTTGCTTCTGTTGCTCACTGCGCTCAATTATATGCTGTAAGCGTTGTTGCTCTTGCCGTAATTCAGCGATATCCGCTGCGGCTTGAGCACCCAAGTGCTGCTCAAGTTCGCTAATGCGTTGCTGGGTACTATTGAGCTGCGTAGTAATTTGTAATAGCGCCTGCTCAGCACGATTTACCCTTTCCCGGCAGTTATTGGTAGCTAATTGCGCCGCATCTACCGCCTCTTGCTCAACAACCTCTACTGCACTTCCTGCGCTATGCGCTAATGCTGGGTGCTCCAAACTGCCACACACCATACACGGTTCACCATCAGCTAAATCTCGAGAAAGCAGCACGGCTTGGCTTAAATGCCACCCTCGCACAGTTTTCTTTTCCTTGCTCTCAGCCTCTAGCAAAGCACCTTTCGCCTGCTCTACCTGCTGCTGCCCGGCTGTTTGTTCGGCCTGCAACGCGCTAGCGTGCTGCTGCAAGCGGCTCAGTTCTTCACGTTGCTGTATACGTGTGCCCAGCTCAGCAAGTTGAACTCCCGTATTACTTTGCGCGCTTAGCGCCTGCTCACCAGCATCAATAGCATGCTCTATGGCTTGCGCCTGTTGTTCAGCTTTGCTTAAGCGCTCCGTTTGTTGAGCAACCACTGCTTGTTGGCGCTGCTGATTTTCTTGTAGTTGCAGCTGTTGCGCTTGAGCATGTTGTAGCTTCTCGGCATCTACTAAGGCTTGCTGAAGTGGTTGCAGTTGCGCCCGCAGTTCAGGTACTTGCTGCGCGTCACTCGCGGCCTGCTCATACAGCCTATGCGCTTTTGTACGGGTGTTTTCGGCCTGTTTTGCCTGTTCTTGCGCTGCACTAAAGGCCTGCTCAGCCCTTTGCATGTTGTGCTGATTATCCGCCAATGTTTGCCACAATGGCTGCAGCTTGGCGGCTCTACGCGCATGCTGGAGCTTCTGCTCAAGCAGTTGCATGGTATCCTGTTGCGCCTGCAATTGTTGCTGCTCTGTAAGCAGCGCTTGCCGTTGCGCAAACTGCTCGGCCAGCTGCTTAGCACGATCATAACTTCGAGTTGCTTCCACATAACGCTTATTCTGTGCTTGATGTTGCTGCTCAGCCTCATCCATTGGCGCTTTTGCTGCGGTTAATAGCTGCTGCAACTGTTGCTCTCGGCTTACCAGCGCATTCTCGTTATCGGTTGCATTGGCGCGAATATCGGCTTCCCCGAAAATAGCATCAATGTCTTCCGTTACCCGCGCATACTGGCGTTGCAGATCTTTTGCTTTCTCACGAAAGCCATTTTCTATCCACTGATAACGTTGGGTTTGAAACAAACTGGCAAAAATCTCTTCACGCTGGGTAGAGCTAGCGGTAAGCAACTCTCGAAATTTGCCTTGCGGCAATACAACCACTTGCCGAAATTGTTTCGCATTAAGGCCAATTAGCTGATTCACAAACTCATCAAGCTCACGAATTTTTTTATCCACTAATAATTTGCGAGGCCAGGCTTCTGGAGCCTCACCTGCCGTTTCCGTGAGCTGCCAGATAGTGCCGGTGGCTTTGCGCTCGGTAAGGCCTTCACCGCGCAGTTTTGCTACCATTTGCGTAGGGCTGCGTTCGATACGATACACTTTATCGGCAAGCTGAAAAATGAAACAAAGCTGGGTTTCTGTTTTGGCATCAGCATGATCACAGCGCATTTGCTCACCACTGCGATCACCGGTAGTTTCTCCATACATCGCGTAGGTAATGCCATCTAGCAAGCTGGTTTTACCCGCGCCAGTAGGCCCATTGATCAAAAATAGCGGGTTCTCACCCAGATCAGTAAAGCGCACCACTTCGCTGCCGGCAAAAGGCCCAAAAGCTTGCATTTTTAGGTATAGCGGTTTCATTGCTCGCTCCCCTGCTTGCCATTGGTTCCTGAGCCTTGATTTTTAGTGCTGGCCGATATCACCTGCTTGGCTAACTCAAGCTGCTGTTCAGAAAGCGGCGTATCGGTAACTTGCTGAAAGAAATCCGCCAACATATCAAGTTCCGTGCGTTTCAAATGCTCACGAGCAAGGCTTGCGCCCTCCCCTTGCTTATGGCTAAACCTATCTTTCTGCAAATCAAGGATATTCGGGTACACCGTGCGTAAGCGCGCGAGCGGATCCATAATGGCTTGGGTATCGGTAAGGGTAATTTCTAAATAATCATCGCGGGCGCTATCTTTTTTGCCATCCGCAAGCAAGGTTGCAAACTCGCCAGCAATGCGCCGCACATTGCGCTTTGCAGATAGTGGCAGTAGCTCAACGCTAGCAAAGCCATCATTATCAAGTTCAACTAAGCTAACGCTTTTACGTTGTTGATGCTCCGAAAAACTATACTTAAGCAGCGAACCACTATAACGAATATGCTCTGCGCCTTTATACTGGGGCTGATGCAAATGCCCAAGGGCTACATAATCGAAATCAGCAAAGGTACTAGGGGCTACTTTATCAGCGCCCCCCATAGCAAGCGGCCGCTCCGAATCCGATTCACTGCCCCCATCTAAGAAGCAATGGCTTACTAATACATGCCGCGCGTTACCAAGCTTCAACTCCTGCTGCCGCTGCATAATGGCCTCCACCAGAAGCTCATGAGCGTGTTGATAGCCATTTACTGTTACTTGCAAATAATCTGCCACCAAGTTTGGATCGTTATACGGCATGCACCACACCGCTACTTCGCCATGGCAATCAGTGAACATTACTGGATTAAGCATTTCCGCAAACGAGGTAACAATACTCAACCCCGCTTGCCGTAATTGCCGAGCACCAAAGCCTAAGCGATCGGCACCATCATGATTACCGGAAATCATGATTACCGGCACGGCTAACTCATGCACCAAGGTGTGTAGGGTATCATCCAGCAGCTTTACGGCTTCGGCGGGAGGCAAAGAACGATCATAAATATCCCCAGCAACAATTACCGCGTCGGGCTTTTGTTCACGAACGTACTGTTCTACTTGTGCCAATACATAACGCTGATCATCAAGCAGCGATTGCTGATGAAAGTAACGCCCTAAATGCCAATCCGAGGTGTGTAAAATTTTCAACGCCTAGCTCCTTGCCAAGGTTTCATGAGCTGTATCATAGTGCACAAAAAATATGGAAATAGTTTAACAATATTTCCGCACTGCGTATGATGAAAACAATAACAAATTTAATCCTTAGTGAGTGGATATTTCTGATGCTAAATCCCACAAACCACGCCGCTACTGCCAGTGGCTACGATATTATTGGTGATGTACATGGCAAAGCTGATAAGTTATTTGCGCTATTGCATGCCTTGGGTTATCAAAAATTCGCTGGCGTTTATCAACATCGCCAGCGCAAAGCCGTGTTTGTTGGTGATCTTATTGATAACGGCAATCAAACCCTAGCCGTATTAGAAACCGTAAAAGCGATGGTAGATGGTGGCCATGCATTGATCACCATGGGCAACCACGAACTTAATGCAGTGGGTTGGGCAACAATGCATTCCGTTACCGGCGAATACCTGCGGGAACATTCACCAACCAATCAAGCACATCACCAAGCCTTTTTAGATGATTTACCTACCATAGAGGCACGCCGCCCTTGGCTGGAATGGTTTAAAACCTTGCCGTTGTTCTTAGATTTAGGTGATTTTCGGGTAATTCATGCGTGCTGGCACGAACCCTCGTTCGCCATCATCAAACCCTATTTAAATCCAGATAACTCGCTACGGGCCGATGCGTGGGAAACCATTTTTAACGAGGGTAGCGCGCCGTTTCAGGCGGTTGAAAATTTACTAAAAGGCGTGGAGGAAGCATTACCTGAAGGGGTTTCGTTTCTTGATCACAAAGGTAAAGAGCGTTGGGAAGTGCGTATATCTTGGTGGCTTACCGAAGCAGAAACACTCGCCGATCTTGCCCACATCCCCATGCCGCAGCAAAATCGACCAGCCATTGATGCCCTTGGCCGGGTAGCAGCTGATAATGATGTATTGCAACGCTTGGCCTACACTGGGCAGTGCCCGGTGTTTTTTGGCCATTATTGGTTAGCAGGAACACCACAGATTCTTACCGAGAAAAGCGCCTGCGTAGATTACTCTGCCGCCCGTAAAGGGCCACTAGTGGCGTATCGCTGGAGCGGCGAGCAACGGTTGCGAAATGAAAACTTTGTGGCCGCAGGGGCGGATTAAAGACCATCGCGGCGTATATTGAACTGCCGTTGTTGGGTTTCTTCAAGCTCACGATAAAAATCATTTAAGGCGAACAGGTAGAATTCTGCTAATTCAGCTGCGGCCTGTTGCTGATCCTCAGCTAACGAGGCCAGCATTTCGGCGCGCATTTGCTCGCGATTCAGCAGCTCATCGGTTTTATTCAATCCATAATCAATACTGAACCAAGTACCAGCGATGATCGCCGGGGTACACAGCCAAAACGCCGGTCCACAAAACGCTCCAGCACTGCCAGAACCCACAGCCCCTGCCCTTGCCGCACCGCGGGTGAACAAAGCGGCTATCGCTCGGCGCACACCGGCTCGGGTAGCTGCTCGAGTACCCGCAGCAGTAGCAAAGCGCAGTGCAATAGCGCCCCCTGCCACTCCAAGGCCAACCAAGGATTTATCAATATAGTTGCTGGGGCGAAAACTAAATTCCGGCGCGCTGATACAGTTACTTTGCGCTACCAGCTGATTAAGTAAGCGATTATAGGCTAATCCAGAGGATTGAATTTCTGCCATAAACACTTGCTGAATATCTGCATGCGCGGCAGTTAATGCGGGAGCTAACGGCTCACTAATATAACTATTCATTTGTGCGCCAAGGTACTCCGAAAAGCGCACAGAGCCCTCACTCATACCACTGCCAGCGGTTGAGGCAGCTAAATAACCGAGCTGCTGATACTGCCCTCGAATACTAAAATTCCAATCCAAAAATGCGTCTACGCCACTTTCTGCATGCCGATACGCATGGGCTACAGTTTCGGCAATGTATTGCTCCATACGGCGGTTCGCTGCTGTTTGTTGCACCGCTAAACGCGCTTGTAACTCACCTTGTAATGCTTCCTGCTCGCGCCGCCGCTGCAATTCTCCCGTAGGCCCTGCACAGGGATCCTGTACTACCTGCTGGCTGCTTTCATTATCACTCTTAGGCTGCAGTTGCGCAGCAATTTGGTTCCATTGCACACGGCTAATAACAATATAAACAACAAAGAGCACCAATAAGGTAAGCAAATAACTACGGCGAAATATCCGTTTGCGCGTATGCGGCCAGCCGTTTTGCCGCGCTTGCAGCACAATACTGGCAATACCGAGCACAATAAGCTGCACACTGCCAAGTTTCAGGGCATTAATAAACAACACAAGTAACCATGCAGAGAGCTTCACACCAGCACCAGCCTCCACGCGGCTGGCTTGCTGTAATACGTGCCAAGTAGCATCATGCAACAATGCTGAAACACTCAACAACCAGCCAAACAAGGGTACTTTTGCGCTAATCGACGAGCTTTCTTGCCATGAATTGGCCAGCATTTCGGTGAAACCTAAGTGCCGCGTATCCGGCACTTCTAACCAAATGATTTGCAGCACTGCCAGCACCAGCGCCATTACCAATACATTCATCCATGCACTCATGCGAAGTACGATAATGGCATGAAATTGTGGTTGGGTTTCTTGCACTAAAAGGTGATGAATAATGCGGGAAATTGCCACGAAACTGAGGATGCCAGCGGCTAACACCCACCAATCCAGCATTTGCATGTGCGTAGTGAATAGCAGGGCCAATAGCGCTGCCACCACTGCGAATACGCTATATACAATGCGCAACAGCAAACTATCCCAAAACCACCGACGAATACTGCCTTCCGGCCGGTATACGTGGCTTAAAAATGCTTGCCTACGTAGCATCCGTAACGCATCCAGATATTGATACGCTAAGGTACTTAGCAGCAGTACTAAGCCGATCAACAACGGTTCATGCATGTTCGCTAGCAAGTTAGTGATCAACGTTTGCCAATACTCCTGTTGTTATCGCTAACTAAGGCGGTCTTACTTAGCAAAACCAGCGCGGGCAGCATGCAATTTTTTATAACTTTCCAGCAGGCGCTGATGTTTCTCTAATCCTTCCAGCTGCATGTTGGTTGGTGTTAAACCATGGAAACGCACGTTGCCATCTACGGAACCTATCACTGCCTGCATAGTTTCATCACCATACATACGGCTCAGATTGTGCACATAATCACTAAGTTCCAAATCCTCGGTTAAAGTAATCTCCAATACCGCCTGCATAGCGCGATAAAACAGCACTCGCGCTACCGTGTTATCGTTGTACTGTAAGAATTGCTCCACCAAATCGAGGGCCGCTTCATGTTCTTGCAGCGCCAAATACACCAATAGTTTCAATTCCAGCACGGTAAGTTGGCCCCACACTGTGTTTTCATCAAATTCCACACCAATAAAGGTAATAATATCGGTGTAGTTATCAATTTGGCTCTCTTCTAAACGGGCCACTAAATCGGCTAACTGGGCATCAGTTAAACGATGTAAATTAAGAATATCCTCGCGGTATTCCAGAGCTACATTGGTGTTATCCCAAATTAAATCTTCTACTGGATACACTTCCGAGTAACCTGGCACCAAAATTCGGCACACCGGTGCACCCAGATCTTCATGCACCGCCATATAGGCTTCTAAGCCCATTTCATGCAAAATCGCAAACAGTGTTTCTGCTTCTTCCGCATTCGTACCGGAAAAATCCCACGGTACAAAATCATAATCGGCACTGGCACTAAAGAACCGCCAAGACACCACACCGCTCGAATCAATAAAGTGCTCAACAAAATTATTCGGTTCAGAAACCGCCATTGAATTAAAGGTTGGCAACGGTAAATCATTTAAACCTTCAAAGCTGCGCCCTTGCAGCAATTCGGTAAGGCTGCGTTCTAAAGCGATTTCAAAGCTGGGATGCGCACCAAAAGAGGCGAACACGCCACCCGTACGCGGATTCATAAGCGTTACACAGGCTACAGGGAACTGCCCACCCAAAGAGGCATCTTTCACTAAAACGGGAAAGCCTTGCGCTTCTAATGCTTTAATCCCTTCAAGTACATTCGGATAATGTGTCAGCACATCCGCAGGCACATCCGGCAAGGCAATCTCTTCTTCAATAATTTGTTTTTTCACCGCCCGCTCGAAAATCTCAGATAAACACTGCACTTGCGCTTCAACAAGGGTGTTCCCCGCACTCATGCCGTTACTTAGGAATAAGTTTTCAATCAAATTTGAGGGGAAATAAATGGTTTCACCATCGGATTGGCGCACAAATGGCAATGAACAAATACCCCGATCGGTGCGGCCAGAATTAGTATCGATTAAATGGCTACCTTGCAGCTCTCCATCAGGGTTATAAATCGCGAGGCAGTGCGCATCTAAAATCTCCTTGGGTAGCGCATTATCTGGCCCTGGTTGAAACCATTTTTCATTTGGATAATGCACAAACTCACGGTTGGCAATTTCTTCGCCAAAAAACTGATCGTTGTAAAAGAAGTTGCAGCTTAAGCGTTCAATAAATTCGCCCAATGCCGAACATAACGCACTCTCTTTGGTAGCGCCTTTGCCATTGGTAAAACACATTGGCGACGCTGCATCACGAATATGTAAGCTCCACACATGCGGTACAATATTGCGCCACGAAGCCACTTCAATCTTCATACCTAAATCAGCCAATATCGCCGACATGTTAGCAATTGTTTGCTCTAACGGCAGATCTTTACCGGCAATAAAAGTAGCCGCATCATCTGCAGGATTCACCAGTAACAACGCTTGTGCATCGTCGGCTAAGTTCTCTACCGATTCAATCTGGAAATCAGGCCCCTCTTGCACCACTTTTTTCACAGTGCAGCGATCAATAGAGCGCAGAATACCTTGCCGATCCTTTTCCGATATATCTTCTGGCAGTTCAACTTGAATTTTAAAAATTTGGTTATAACGGTTTTCTGGATCCACAATATTGTTCTGGGAAATACGAATATTATCGGTAGAAATGTTCCGCGCTAAGCAGTACACCCGCACAAAATACGCCGCACATAACGCCGAAGACGCCAAGAAGTAATCAAATGGGCTGGGAGCCGAACCATCGCCTTTATAGCGAATAGGCTGATCGGCGATTACCGTAAAATCATCGAATTTAGCTTCTAAACGAAGATTTTCCAGAAAGTTAACGTTAATTTGCATGAGCGGGGTACCGAGAGTTTTATATCAGAAGTGCAGATGCGTAAGTGCGTTTATGCTTACGTAGCATCATGCCTGTATTGAGCAATTAAAAAGCATTATACCACTAGAACAAGCCCAACAAAGTAAACACTTTGTTAGGCTTATAAATACAAGGGATTAGAAGATTTGGCGGGCGCTAGAATTCAATCTAGGTATTTTTTATGAAGAGCACGCATACTGCGATTGCGCTACACAAAGTTGCTCAACTTCTGCTTGTGAACCACCACCCATGCAAAAATCAAGGCGAATCAGTTTTTCTTCTGCTTGGTTTGCTGCACCCGATACATTCTCCCACTCCCAACTGCGAATTACGCTAGCTACTGGCCGTTCAATGCCACGAGCAGGAACAGAGCTCACTAAATCCACACTATCGGTTTTACCATTTTCATCCACGGTAACCTTGAACACGCCACAACCAACAACGCCTTGCTGCGCAAGTTGGCGCGGGTACATTGGCGTGGCTTGCACAGCACGCAACCAAATTGCTTCACTTTTCGTGGGCTCTAAATGCGATAAATGCACATGACCATAACCTGAGGCATGCGCCCCAAAAGATGTGAGCGCTAATACAACTGCCAATCCTAGTTTTTTCATCATTCACTTTCCTTGTTTAATCGCTAATTTTATTGAAAACTAAACCTACTACTAGGAACTAAGGTAAAGGCGTGCGCCAACCATGTCAAAAATAACAAGGTACCCTAATGAAGATACTCGATAAAATCACCAACGAATGGCAACGGCAATGGGCCGTATTGTGGTTTCTTTGTGGTGCCGTGGCATTATTTACCGGTTTTTGGCTCGCCACCGATCGTGCGGGTTTGGATATCTTCATGTTGTGTGTGGCAATCATTGGCTTGGTATGTGTGGTTGCCCTCGCCTTTCGGCGCAATCTTATTGGCAATGGCCTTGGCATTACCGCCAATATTGGCGAGGTAATGGCACAGGCCCGCAGCGGCGCTACCGGCCTTATGTTGGCCCCTATATTTTACCTAGCTACCCATGTATACGGGCTGTTCTATTGGCGTAAAAATCAGGATGGTGATGGCAATATGCTGCCACGCCAAGCCACCGTTGGGGTATGGGTTATTACTGCAGTGTTTATTGCCATTGGCCTTGCGGTGTTCCCGTGGCTTAATGAACAGCTACAACAATACAGTTTTATCGAATCAAGTAGTGATACCGCTATCAGCGCACTCGGTGTTGATCTTAGTTGGTACACCATTAATGTGATCGCCTTTGTGCTGGGGGTAACCGCGCAAACCACCATGATTTTGCGCTATTCTTTTAGTTGGAGCATATGGGTTCTAGTAAACTTTGTATGGTTGAGTGTTAATTTGGCGAATAGTAACTATATTTTTGCTATTCAAACCATGGTGTACCAAGTGAACGCAGTAGTGGGATGGTATGGTTGGTGGCGCTCAAGCCGAGTAACCTAATAGCAGAAATAATGAGCCTAAAACGAAGAACCAGGCTGCTTTAAGAACTCAATTTCTTCCGCGCTCGATGCACGCCCCAGTAATTCGTTGCGGTGCGGATAGCGGCCAAAGCGCTCAATAATATCGCGATGCTTAATCTCAAAATCTAAATTACCTTCCAATCCTGGTTGATCAAACAGTTGCAGCGCCACGTTGTGAATCGCTAACGATTCACTATGCATATAAGGCAGATACATAAAAGCCCGTTGTTGCACTGGCAACTGGCTATCTAAGCAATGCGCCACCGCTTCTTGAGCTAAAGCAAGCGCCAAAGCATCGTTGGCAAATGCTTGAGCCTGATTCCGATATACATTGCGCGAAAACTGATCTAATACGATGATCTCTGCCAACCGCCCTGCCGGCGTGCAGCGCCAGCGATACAGTTCACATTGTTCAGCTGCGCGCAACGTAGCGCCAAACCGCTCACGAATTTCCGTATCAAGTGCAGAATCTTTCTTAAACCACTGCTCTTGCGAGAGTTCTTCAAACCAAAAATTCAGTACCGCATGTTCATCAATGTGCTTACCCATATTTGCTCCTTGCCATGTATCTAAAACTAAGCCGCATGCAGTTAAAAGTTTCGTTCATTGCAGTTTGAGCGGCTTACCATTATCAAGAACCACAATAGCGAAACCGTAAAAGATACCATCTTCCGTAATTGGCCGCAGCACGCCACCTCGCGAAAAAGCCTTTAGTGAATCATTGCGAAACGTGTTTGCAAGTATTCTGTCACGTTGGTCAGCATCATAGCTCGAAAAAATCACGCCACACATCTCATTAGAACACTGCACAGTATCCAAAATTACACCGGAGCTATTGCCTATTTCTTGCTCCAATTCATATACGGCAACATATGCTTGTTGATTCTGATGGCCATCAGCTCCTAAATTCAATGTCATAGTGCGCAAATCACCAAGTGTTACTCCATATATTTCCGCTGTTTGTACAACAACATACTCATCATCCTCTGATAAGAATGAACTCAATGAACGTTGTGAGTAATCCTCTGTATCGGCGGAGGAAAACTCATCAGTAGCGGATATTTCATCGCTTGCCATTTTTTCATCAACAGCTGTACTAACCGAAGTTGAAGTACTCGAGCCGCCATGCTCTTTAGCAGTGATCTCACTATTTTCTATTGCTTCAACCGCAACTATAGGTTCAGGTACTGCCTTTGGTTGCAGCATCCAATAACTAGCCGCAAGAGCCAACAACAGCACTGCTATTATTTTCTTCATGTAATGTCCTTATTCATTATTCCCCACCTACAAATTTTTGCTACTGCCTTTATTGCATGAAACTTCTTGCATTTTTACTATGCGTCACCTAGTATACCTATACTGTGCATTAAACAGTATGCATCACATAGTATAAGACTAAGGAAACACTATGGGCACTGCACCATTGCATAAACTTAAGTTAGAACTGCGCCGCGGGGTACTAGTACTTGCGGTATTAGCGTCACTTAAAGAGGCTCATTACGGCTACTCATTACGGCAACAACTGCAAGACGCCGGAGTAGATATTGATGAAGGAACCCTATATCCACTGATCAGACGATTAGCAGATCAAGGCCTGCTTGATAGTGAATGGAAGCAAGGTGAAGGGCGTGAACGGCGTTATTATCAACTGTCAACGTTAGGTGCTGAGCTACTAGAGCAATTAACCCAGGAATGGCTCTCGCTAAATAACGCGATTGGCCCTCTTCTCTTGGGTAATAACGTGTTCAGCAATAATGATAAGGAGCACCACTAATGGATATCGTAGAACGTTATATAGCTGCAGTGCAGCGGGAGTTACCAGAGCAAAAACGTGAAGATATCGGCCGCGAGTTAAATGCCAATATTCTCGACAAAATTGAAGCTATAGCGAGTGATTTTCTCGCCAATGCCTACTTCGCCATCTCTTGGATTACTATAGGTTTCGCGGTTATTAGCCGCACTGAGAAAAACGAAGCACAAAAGCAATGCGAATGGAGCCCAGAGAAACTGCCATCGGTAAGTAAAAGTTGGCAGCATATTAGCTTACAGAGCATTTTTACTCGTTTCGATGTGGCTTGCTGCCAATACACCAATTTTAAGTATTAACGCAGAAACATGGCAAGGTACGATAAGCATTGAGCATATTGAACTGAGTATTCTGGTGACGGTGTTATTTGTTGCACTTATTGCTGCATATGAAATTGTGCGCGATGTACGCCGATTAATGCGTATTTAGTTCGTTCAATAAGTAAGTGTGAACCTAAACACTTTCCTTCTGAACACTTTCCTTCTGAACACTTTCCTTCTGAAC